>NZ_JBIATA010000003.1:295552-473525 GCF_042891295.1 Streptomyces sp. NPDC001902
GCCGGCCCCGCGGGCCGGCCCTCCCCCACCCCACACCCCACCCCCACGCGGCCCCGCCCCCGGGGGGGGGGGCCCCCCCGGGCGGGGGGGGGGGGGCCCCCCCCCCCCCCCCCCCCCCCCCCGCCGCTAGTCGCGGTCCCCCGAGGTCAGGGAGGCGAACACCACGACGTTGTCGCGGTATCCGCTCCCGTCGGCGGTGCGGGGGCCGCCGCAGGTGATCAGGCGCAGTTCGGGGCGGTCCACGTCGCCGTAGACCTCCTGGGCCGGGAAGTGCGCCTTGGCCACCGTCCGCACCCGGTCCACGGTGAACTCCGCCGACGCGCCGTCCCGCAGCCCCGCCACGACCCGGTCGCCCGGGCGAAGCCGTGCCAGGTCGCGGAAGACCCCGTCGCCGAACCGGCCGACGGTGACGTGGGCCAGGAGCACGGACGGGCCGAGCTGTCCCGGCGTGGGGGAGTGGCGGTACCAGCCGGCGGGCGAGTGACGCGCCACCGGCGGGACCTCCACCGTGCCGTCCGGGGCCAGCCCCAGTTCCATGACCGGGGTGTCGACCCCGATCGCCGGGATCCGCAGCCGTACCGGGACCGAGCGGGCGAGCGGGGCCGGCGGGGACGGGCGCGTCGGTGCGGCCGCGGGCGGCGCCGAGACGGCGGGCGGCGCGGCGACGGGACCGTCACCGGAGCCGCCCGCGCACCCGCCCGCCCAGGGCAGCACGGCCAGGGCCGCCAGGACCGCGGCCCACCTCGCGCCCGGGGTCATCCGGCGGTGGTGCGCCTGCGCCGCGTCACCACGAACGTGCCGCCGGCCAGGAGCAGCAGGCCGCCCCCGGCCGCCGCCACCACCGTGCCGTCCGGCCCGTGCGCGCCGGCCGGGGACTGCACGCCGGTGTCGGGCGCACCCGCCGGCACCCGGTCGACCTGACGCGGGGACGGCACCGCGGACGGCGCTTCGCTCGGCGCGGCGCTCCGCGCCGGCGCGGGCCGGGCGCTCGGCCCGTCGGCGAACGCGGGCGCCGTCCCCGCCAGCACCGCGGCGCACGCGACGGCCGCGGCGGTGAGAACACTGCTGCGCATGTATCGCTCTCCTTCGTCACCCCGCCCTGCCCCCGGTGGGGCACGGGCGGGTGGTGGCAACTGATCGCGCGGAGAGACGAGGCGGCCCGGAGGCGGGTTGTAAAGAACAGGCAAAGTCGTCCTCGGGAGCTCCTCGCGGGGCCCTCGGTGAACGGCGGGCGACGCGGCGGCGACCGGCCGGAGCCGCCGTCCGGCCGGGCGTCACGGTTGGGCAACACCCAGCTCACGGCAGCAGCCGCAGGCCCTGGCGAACGCACAATGATTTCCGGTGGGGGACGTCAAAGGGGGCGGGGAACGGTGGAGTTCACGGTAGAGCGGACGCTCAGGAGACGGGGCCGGCGGTGGCTGATCGGAGGTCTGACGACGGTCGCGCTGGCGCTGGTGTGGCTGGTCGCCTCGCAGAGCGCGACGGGCCCCCTGTTCCTGGGGTTCCTGGCGGCCGTGGGGGCGTGGAACGGGGCGAGGGACCTGCGAAGGGCGCGGAAGCCGTTCCGGCTGCGGGTCGACGCGTTCGGCATTACCCTGCACGACGCGGAACTCGCCTGGGAGCAGATCGAGGCGGTCTCCCTGTGGCACCTCCCCAACACCGGTGAGGACAGCGAGGCCACCACACCGCCCAAGCCGCGGCTCACGCTCTGGACGGCGCCCGGCGTCACGTTCCCCCGCAAGCCCGACCGCACCTGGGACGACCGGCTGCGCTACACGCTCGTCGACTGCGAGGACCTCGACCAGAGCGTTCGGGAACTGACGGCCGCGCTCGCCGAGCACGGCGGCGCCGCCTTCGAGACCGCGCCACGGGCCGTGCGCCCGCCGATCCCGGTGACCGTGTCGGGGCCGGAATCGCGCGTGCCCGGCGGGGAGCGGCAGTTCGTCGACGCCCGGCGCGCCGGCACCTGGGTCCTGGTCTGGGCGGCGCTCGCCGTCGTCTTCAGCTACTCGTTCTGGGAACTCGTCCGGGGCGGCTTCACCGGCCCCGTGCCCCTCGGCGCCTTCGGTCCGCTCGGCGCGATCGGCTGCTGGGTCCTCACGGGCCGCTCGTACCGGCGCTGGCGCAAGCCGCTGCGGCTGCGCGTGGGGCCCGCCGGGATCGGCATGCGCGAGGTCACCGGCGAGGAGTCGTTCTTCTCCTGGAAGGACATCGCGGCCGTCACGGTCGGCCGACCGCCGACCACCACCGACACCCGCCCCTGGCTGGTGGTGTGGCCGCTGCCGGGCAGCCGTCCGCACAGCAACCCCTCCTACCTGGTCGACGGCCACAAGGCCTTCGCCCTGGTGCGTCTGGACCGGCTGCCCGGCGGCGCGGAGGCCGTCGTCCCGGTGGTGCGGGAGTACGCGGGGGAGCGGTACGCCGAGACGGCGTGAGCCGTCCGCGGAAAACCGGTTGCGGGGTCTCCCGGGGCACCGGCTAAGGTGTCGCCGTCGGACCGCGAGTAAACCGGGAGGTGTTGGAACGATGACTGCCGTCGAGCTGGGCGCTGCCCCCATCCAGAAGATCATCACCCCCACCTCAGCGGTCGCCGGCTGACCCTGCCCGTCGCGAAGCACCCGACGGCACAGCCGCGCGCGACCGCCCTCCCGAAGGGCTCTCCTCCGTTGACCAACGGATCCGTCCCGCAGCCGTCCACCGCGCTCACCGCCTACGGCTGGGACTCCTCATTCGACTCCGACTTCGCCGTCCACGCGGAGCGGGGACTCACACCCGGCCGCATCGTCCGCGTCGACCGCGGGCTGTGCGACGTCGTCCTCCCCGACGGCTCCGGTGGCCTGAAGGCCGTCCGCGCCGACACCGAGGACGTCTTCACCCGCGACCCCATGGGGATCGCCTGCACCGGCGACTGGGCCGCCGTCGACGAGACGCCGGCGACCGGTCCCGCGGTACGCGCCCTGCTGCCGCGCCGCACCACCTTCGTCCGTTCGACCTCCTCCAAGCGCTCCGAGGGACAGGTCCTGGCGGCCAACGTCGACCTGGCGGTCATCGCCGTGTCGATCGCCGCCGAACTCGACCTCGGACGGCTCGAACGCTTCGTGTCCCTGGCGTGGACCAGCGGCGCGCAGCCGCTGGTCGTCCTCACCAAGGCCGACCTCGTCGACGACCCCGGCCACCTGCTGGACGACGCCCGCGGCGCGGCGCCCGGCGTGGAGGTCCTGGTCGTCAGCGCCGCCACCGGCCAGGGCGTGCCGGAGGTGGCGATGGCGCTGGCCGGCACCACGTCCGTGCTGCTCGGGCAATCGGGCGCGGGCAAGTCCACGCTCACCAACGCCCTGCTGGGCCGCGAGGTCCAGGAGGTGCAGGCCAACCGCGACAGCGACGGCAAGGGCCGGCACACCACGACCACCCGCGACATGCTGCCGCTGCCCGGCGGCGGGGTGGTCATCGACACCCCGGGGCTGCGCGGCGTCGGGCTGTGGGACGCCGACTCCGGTCTCACCCGGACGTTCTCCGACATCGAGGCGCTGGCCGGGGAGTGCCGCTTCCCCGACTGCTCGCACGACTCCGAGCCCGGCTGCGCGGTCCTCGCCGCCCTGGAGGACGGCGTACTGACCCACCGCCGGCTGGACAGCTACCGCAAGCTGCTCCGTGAGAACGCGTGGATCGCCTCCCGCACCGACGCCCGGCTCCGCTCCGAGATGCGCCGCGAGTGGAAGCTGCGCTCCGCCGCGGGGCGTGAGATGTACGAGCGCAAGCGCGGCGGCGGCCACCGCAAGGTGTACTGACCGGACCCGGCCCGGCTCCCCGGCGGGGAGCCGGGCCGGCGGTCATCCGGCGCCGTTGTGGCGTTCGCCGCCGCGGCGCAAGGTCAGCGGACTGCCCTCGTGCCAGAAGGTGTAGACGATGCTGCCGAGGCCGAGTGTGACGATGACGATGCCGAGGACGATCGAGTAGACCATGGCTCCTCCAGCCCGTTCGGGGCGCGTTTTACCGCACCTTCACCTTCGATGTCCGAACGTGACCTTCCCGTGGCCGTACCGTCTCACACGCCGTGCGGACCAACTCGCGTTTCTGCGACCCGAGTTGTCCGCATGTGCGGCTCATGTCGACGGCAGGCCGCCCCGGGCGACGACCCCGGCGTACCAGCGGGCGCTGTCCTTCGGCGTACGGCGCTGGCTCGCGAAGTCCACGTGCACCACGCCGAACCGCTTGCCGTAGCCGTAGGCCCATTCGAAGTTGTCCAGCAGCGACCACAGGAAGTAGCCCTGGACGTCGGCACCGTCCGCGATCGCCCGGTGCACCGCGGCCAGGTGCGCGCGCAGGTACGCGATCCGCTCCGGGTCGTGGACCTCGCCCTCGGGGTCGGCGTAGTCGTCGTACGCGGCGCCGTTCTCGGTGACCAGCAGCGGCGTGTCCGGCAGTTCGTCCCGCAGGCGGAGCAGGAGTTCGTGCAGCCCGTCGGCGTCCACCGGCCAGTCCATCGCCGTCCGCGGCCCCGGCGCCGGCACGAACCGCACGTGCCCCTCGGCCCCCGGCCACGGCGACGGCCCCGCATGGCCGCCCGCGGCCACCACGGTCGGGGCGTAGTAGTTGAGGCCCAGCGCGTCCACCGGACGGGAGATCACCGGCAGGTCACCGTCGGCCACGAAGGACCAGTCCGTCAGCGCGGCCGTGTCCCGCAGCAGGTCCCGCGGGTAGGAGCCGCGGAACACCGGGTCCAGCCAGATCCGGTTGGCCAGCGCGTCGACCCGCCGGGCGGCGTCCTGGTCGGCGGCGCTCCCGGTGTGCGGACGTACCGCCGCGAGGTTCAGCGTCAGCGACACCTGGGCCGGTACCGGGAGCCGTTCACGCAGCACGCCGACCGCGAGGCCGTGCCCCAGCAGCAGGTGGTGGGCCGCCCGCAGCGCCGCTTCCGGCTCCGTCCGGCCCGGGGCGTGCACGCCCTGCGCGTACCCCAGGAACGCCGAGCACCACGGCTCGTTCAGCGTCGTCCACAACGGCACCCGGTCACCGAGCGCGTCCGCGACGAGCCCCGCGTACTCCGCGAAGCGCTCCGCGGTGCCGCGCACGGGCCAGCCGCCGGCGTCCTCCAGCTCCTGCGGGAGGTCCCAGTGGTACAGGGTCAGGACGGGGCGGATGCGGTGGTCCAGCAGCTCGTCGACCAGGGCGCGGTAGAAGTCGAGCCCCTTCTGCACGGCCGGGCCCCGGCCCGTCGGCTGCACGCGCGGCCACGACACGGAGAAGCGGTAGTCCGTGAGGCCCAGCTCCGCCATCAGCGCGACGTCCTCGCGCATGCGGTGGTAGTGGTCCGCGGCGATGTCCCCGGTGTCGCCGTTGCGCACCTTGCCGGGCGTGCGGCTGAAGGTGTCCCAGATCGAGGGGGTGCGGCCGTCCTCGGCGGCGGCGCCCTCGATCTGGTAGGCCGCGGTGGCGGCGCCCCACCGGAACCCTTCGGGGAAGGCCGGTGTCGTGTGCGGCGCGTTGCTCGTCCGGCGGGCTGCGGTCGTGGTCATCGGGGCTCCTTGTGTGCGGGTCGTTGCCTTATGCGGGTCGTTTGCGCCTGCGGCGGGCGGGGGAGAAACCCCAACCGCAACCACAACGGTGCCGCGGACGAGGCCCCGTCAACCCTTCACCGCCCCCTGCATGATCCCGCCCACGATCTGCCGCCCCAGCACCCCGAAAACCACCAGCACCGGCACCGTCCCCAGCAGCGTGCCCGCCATGATCACCGACTGGTCGTGCACGTACCCCCCGCCCAGCTGCCGCAAGGCGACCTGCACCGTGGGCTCCTGCGACGTGAGCGCGATGATCGGCCAGAAGAAGTCGTTCCAGGACGCCATGAACGTGAGCATCCCCAGCACCGCCATCCCCGGCCGGGCGATGGGCACGACGATGCTCCAGAAGATCCGCGCCGTCGAGGCGCCGTCGACGCGGCCGGCCTCGATCAGCTCGTCCGGCAGCGACTGCGCGAGGTACTGCCGCATGAAGAAGACCCCGAAGGCCGAGACGAGCCCGGGGAGGATGACGGACTGGAGCTGGTTCACCCAGTGCAGCTCCGCGATGAGCATGAAGAGCGGGATGACGCCCAGCTGGGGCGGGATCATCATCGTGCCGACCGTCAGGGTGAGCAGCGCGTTGCGGCCCCGGAAGCGCAGTTTTGCGAAGGCGAACCCGGCGAGCGTGGAGCACAGGACGGTGCCGACGGTCACCGACCCGGAGACGATCAGTGAGTTGAGCAGGGCCTTGCCGATGTCGGCCTGCTCCAGCACCTGCCGGAAGTTGTGCACGAGGTTGCCGCCGGGCAGCAGCGACGGCGGGCTCGCGGCCAGCTCCGCGTTCGACCGGGTCGCGGCGACGATCGTCCAGTAGAAGGGGAAGGCGGAGATCGCCGCCGCGACGATCAGAAGGGCGTAGGCGAGACGGCCGCCGTGGTGCTGCCGGCCCGCCCGGGCGGAGCGCAGGCGGGGCAGGGGGCGTGCGGTCCCGGCGTCGCGGCCGGGTCGCGGCCGTGTGAGGAGCGCGCTCATCGACGGGTCCCCTTCCGTGAACGGTGCCGTGCCAGCGCGGTGTTGAGCAGCACGAGCAGGACGATGAGGACGAACATCACCCAGGCGATGGCGGCGGCGCGGCCCAGGTGGAAGTAGCCCCAGCCCTGCTCGTACATGTAGAGGCCGAGGGTCTGGTACTGGTGGGAGATGCCGCCCGAGATGCTCCCCTCGAACAGCAGCGGCTCGCCGAAGAGCTGGGTGGCGCCGATCGTGGAGACCACGATCGTGAAGAGGATCGTGGGCCGCAGGCCGGGCAGGGTGACGTGGAGGAACTGCCGCCACCGCGAGGCGCCGTCGAGTTCGGCGGCCTCGTACAGGTCCCCGGGGATGGACTGCATCCCGGCGAGGTAGATGAGCGCGTTGTAGCCGGTCCACCGCCAGGTGACGATCGTGGACACCGCGATCTGCGAGGCGACGGTCCCGGACTGCCAGTCGACGGGCCCGATGCCGGCCAGCCCGAGCAGCCAGTTGACCAGGCCGAAATCGCGGCCGAAGAGCTGGGCGAAGACCAGGGTCGCGGCGGCCACGGACGTGGCGTACGGCAGGAGCATCGTGACCCGGAAGAAGGTCCGGCCCCGCAGCTTGTAGTTGAGCAGGTGGGCGAGGCCGAGCGCCATGAGCAGCTGCGGCACGGTGGAGACGACCCCGATGGTGAAGGTGTTGCGCAGCGCGGTCCAGAAGAAGTCGTCGCGCAGGAGCGCGGTGTAGTTGTCCAGGCCCCGCCATTCCATCGCGCCGGGGGTCTGGAGCTCGACGCGGTAGAGGGAGACGTACGCGGTGTAGAGCAGCGGGAACAGTCCGAACGCGGCGAAGAGCGCGAAGAACGGCGCGATGTAGGCGTACGGCGACAGCCGGGCGAGCAGTCGCCGCGGGGGCGCCTGGGCTGCCGGGGGCCGGGCGGGGGGCACCGGCGCGGTGGCGGTCAGGGTCATGGGGCGGGACCTTCGGGTCGGGGGCGTACCGGGGCGGGGCGGCCGGGCGCGGAGGACCGGGGAGGGGTCCGCCGCGCCCGGCGCCGGCGGGGCGGGGGCCGTCAGCCGACGGCGTTCTCGACGCCCTTCCTGGCGTGGCTCCACGCCGTCGCGGAGTCCGTGCCCTTGCGTTCGACCTCGCCGAGCGCGTTGGTGATCTGCTGGTTGACGTCGCCGTCGTGCACGCCGAGCACCTGCACCGGGGAGGCCTCGGCGGCGGCGCCGAAGATCTGCCCGATGGGCGCGTCGCTGAAGTACGGGTCGGTGACGTCCTTGACGGACTCGATCGCCCCGACGTTGGAGGGGAAGCTGCCCTGCCTCTTGAAGAGCTTGGCCTGCTGTTCCGCGGCCGTCAGCCACTTGACCAGCGCGAAGGCGTCCTTGGCGTGCGCGGAGCCCTTGGGGATGGCCAGGTAGGACCCGCCCCAGTTGCCCGAAGCGCCGCCCGGGAGCGGGGCGACGTCCCACTTGCCCTTGCCGGCGTCCCCGGCCTGGCCCTTGATGTAGCCCAGCATCCAGGCGGGGCAGCCGATGGTGGCGAAGGAGCCGCTGCTGAAGGCCTGGTTCCAGGCGGGGGTCCACTGGGCGAGTTTGGCGCTCAGCCCGTCCTGGGCGGCCTTCACGGACAGGTCCCAGGCCGAGGTGATGGCGGCGTTGTCGTCGTAGATCAGCTTGCCGGAGGCGTCGTAGTAACGTTCCTTCTCCTGGCCGACGATGACGGAGTAGAGGCTGCCGACGCTGTCGACCCAGGCGCTCTTGGCCCCGGCCTTGGCCTTGTACTGCTTGCCGAGCTCCAGGTAGCCGTCCCACGTGGACCACTTCTGCGCCAGCTGTGTCCGGTCGGTGGGCAGGCCGGCCTGCCGGAACAGGTCGGTGCGGTAGCAGATCGCCTCGGGGCCGATGTCGGTGCCGAGCCCCAGGGTGCGGCCGTCGGAGGTGGTGGCGGCGGCCCACTTGGCGGCGGAGAAGTCGTCCTTGAGGTCCTTGGCACCCAGGGCGCCCAGGTCCTCGAACTTGTCGGCCTGTTGCTGGGTGACCGACGCGATGCGGCCCACCTCGATGCCCTGGACGTCGGCGAGGCCGCCGCCGCCCGCGAGCCGGGTCTGCAGGGCCTTCCAGTAGTCGGCCTCGTTCTCGGTGCTGCTCTCCTTGACGGTGACGCCGGGGTGGAGCTTCTCGTACTCGTCGTACAGGCCGGCTTCCTTGTAGCCGAAGGTGCCGAACAGGTCGACGGTGATCGTGACCTTGCCGTCCTTGTCCGCGGACGTACCGGTCGAGCCGGATCCGCAGGCGGCGAGGAGCGCCCCGGCGAGCGCGACCGCCCCGAGTCGGAGGGCGGCGCGTCTGGCGGCTCGGGCGATGGGCATGGAAGCCTCCCATGGCTTCGGGACGGGTGAGAGGGCCCTTGTTCGCGGTTCTTGAGAGCGCTCTCAAGCGATGCCCAGGAGAGTGCCGCCGCATCCGGTGATTCGTCAAGAGTCGAATGGATAAAGGCCGGTGGGGTGGCCCCGGGCCCTGCGCGGCTCCACGTCCTGACGGCATCGCCGGCGTCGTGACCCTTCGCGAACCTCTCCGGGCACCTCCGCCCGTTGGCGCGGAAACGGTCGTGGAACGGCACGGAATTGACATCTGTAGGGCTCAAATACTCGTCCTCGGCCATGTCGTGCGATGCCCGGAGGAGCGTGTCGGAGGGCTGCTAGAAATTACCCGCCGGCGTGATTGTTCGTGCATGAGTACGGCATTTTCGCGCCTCCCGTCCCTATGCCCGCGAGCCCGCCCGCCGTATGCCCGAATAACCGCAGCAAGGGGAGCGATGACCTCGGCACCATCGGGTTCCGTGCCCGCCCGGAATGCCGCTCACGGTCTGCTCGGCCGCGCGCTGTCCAGGTGCCGCGACGAACGGGCGACCGGGGTGCTGCGCGTGCAGGGCAGCCCCGGCGGGGCCTTCCATCTGCTCGACGGCGCGGTCGTGGCCGTGGAGAGTCCCGGGGCGCCGGGGGTGGGCACCTTGCTGGTGCGCTCCGGGCGCATCGACGCCGACGAGTGGAACGCCGCCCACGACGCCGCAGGTACGGGGCTGTGGCCGGGCGCGCCGATCGCCGCCGGCGGGCGGCTGGGCACGGCCGAGTTCCAGGTGCTGCACATGATGGCCGTCCAGGACGCGGTCTTCGCCGTGCTGGCCGGACGCCTGGACAACTGCGCCTTCGACCCCGCCCCGCCGGGAGCGCCGCGCACCGTGCCGCCGCCCGGCCTGGGCAACGGGGTGGAACCGGAGGAACTGCTGGTGGAGGCGGGTCGCCGGCTCACCGCGCTGGCCTCCCTGCCGCGATCGGTCTCGCCCGACCGCGACCGGGTCGCCGCCGTGGGTCCGCCCGCGTGGGCGGACGAGCCCCTGGCGCCGGTGCGCCGCGAGATCCTCGGCTGCGCCAACGGACGGCGCAGCCCCCGGGACATCGCGTTCCTCATCGGCCGCGGGGTCTACACGATCACCGTGGAGGTCGCCCGGATGTGCGCCGAGGGCCTCGTCGAGACCGTCCCGGCCCCGCCGGCCCACCCGTTGCCGCCGCCCGCCCCGGCGCCGCCGCTCCCCGACCCGTATCCCACGACACCGGCGGAGCCGGCGGGCCCTGCCGTGCCGAGTCCTCCCCTCGCCCTCCCGGAGGGCGCTGCGGACCCGTACCCGGGCCCGTACCCGCCCGTACCGGAGTGGGAACCGGGGGACGTCCCCGTCACGGCCCCCGGCGCCGAGGGGCTGCCCCGCCGGGAACCGGGCGCCAGCGGTATTCGCGAGGCTCTCGACGCGAGCCGCCCGCAATCGGGCTGGAAAGGATTTCTCCGGCCGCGAGGACGGAGCCGGGCCGATTCCCCGTGACCGAAATCCGCGGGGACCAACGGAACACCGACCGAAGGGAATTCAAGGAGGTGCACGTGCATGAATCATGACGCCCTGGTCGCCGAGATGCGCGCTTTGCGGGACCAGGTGGTCGGCGTCACCGACACGGCCGTGGCGGCCGTCGACGGCCTGCTGATCGCCGCCGACACCGAGGAGGCCATCGACCCCGACGGGCTCGCCGCGCTGGCCGCCGCCAGTCTCGGGCTCGCCCGGCGGATCGCCATGGCGGCCCTGCGCGGCCCGCTCCGCAGGACCGTGACCTGCAGCAGCGGCGGCTACACCGCCGTCTACGCGGTCGGCGAGACCGCGCTCCTGGTCGTCGTGGGCGACGAGGGCATGAACGTCCCCCAGCTCCACGTGGAGGCCAGGTCCGCCGTCGAGCGCATCGGCGCGATCCTGCTGGCACCCGGTCCCGGACCGGGCGCCGTGCCCGCGCCGGAGTCCGCGCACGACCCCGAGGGAGTCCTCGGATGACGATCCAAGCCTCAGTGAAGACCGCAGAAGGAGTGCTGTGAGCACCACCGGAAAACGCCCGCACGGCAACCTGTCCGACCTGGTCATGGGCCTGGTGAAGAACCTGCGCCAGGAGGTCCCCGACTGCCTCGCCGCCGGTGTGGTCGACATGTCGACCGGCATGCTGCTCTCCGTCGACACCGTCGACAGCCATCCGCCGGAGGTCCTGGACCTGCTCGCCGCGGCAACCCTCGACCTCTTCCAGGGGCGCACGGTGGTGATGATCGAGGACGTCTTCAAGGAGCGCCGCGGGGTCACCAGTGACGCGCACTACTTCCAGGAGATCCTCGTCAACAGCGACAACCTGACCCACCTGTTCATGCGCAACAACATGAACGAGGACGTCGTCGCCGTCGTCGTCTGCCGCCGCTCGGTCAACGTTGGAATGCTCTTCGCCCAGGCCCGCCGTGTGGTCAAGGAGCACAGCACGCTCTGAGCCCCGGCCGGTCAGGCGCTGGCGCGCCGCACCAGCCGGGTCGGGGTGACGAGCGAGGACAGCGGACGGCCGCCGCTGTCCTCCTCCGACCGCCGCTCCAGGCCCCGCACGAGCAGCCTGACCATCAACCGGCCCATTTCCTCGATCTCCTGACGGACCGTCGTCAGCGGGGGGTCGGCCAGCTCCGCCACCGAGACCATGTCGTCGAAGCCGACCACCGCGACGTCCTCCGGCACCCGCCGGCCCCGCTCGTGCAGCACCCGCAGCGCACCGCAGGCCATCAGGTCGGAGGCGACGAAGACGGCGTCGACGTCCGGCGCCCGGTCCAGCAGCACGGCCATGGCACGCGCCCCGCCCGCCTCGGAGAAGTCACCCTCGACGATCAGCCGCGGATCGGCGTCCATCAGGATGTCGTGGTAGCCGTCGAGCCGGTCCACCGACGCGGTCTGGTCCAGCGGCCCGGTGACGGTCGCGATGCGTTCCCGCCCCAGCGAGACCAGGTGGCGCACCGCCTCGCGGGCGCCGCCGCGGTTGTCCGAGTCCACGTAGAGCACGCTGCGGTCCCCCTCCGCCCCCGGCCAGCCGGGACGCCCGCCGAAGACGGTGGGCAGCGCGATCCGGCGGATGATGCCGGGCAGCGGGTCCTCGGCGTGCAGCGAGAAGACCAGCGCGCCGTCCACGTGCCCGCCGGCCAGGTAGCGGCCCACCCGGTCGTAGTCGGCGGTGCCCTCCACCAGCAGCAGGACGAGCTGCGAGTCGTGCACCGCCAGCTCACGGCTGATGCCGAGCAACTGCTGTGCGAAGAAGGGGTCCGCGAAGACCCGGCTCTCCGGCTCCGCGACGATGACGGCGACCGCCCCGGTGCGCCGGGTGACCAGCGAGCGGGCGGCCTGGTTGGGTACGTAGCCCAGCTCCTCGACGGCCTTGCGGACCTTGTCCACCAGTGCCTCGCGCACCCCCGTCCCGCCGTTCACGACCCGGGAGACGGTGGCCCGGGAGACCCCGGCCCGTTCGGCGACGGCTTCGAGCGTCGGGCGTGCTCCGGAGATCTGGTCGGACAAGGGGTGCTCCTCTCGGGACGGGAACAGCGTAGTCCCTCCGGGAAGCATGGAGAGAGCGCTCTCCCCGCAGCTCGCGGGCCGTTTCTGAGAGCGCTCTCTCGCCTGTTCCCGGCCGCCCGCCCGGCGGTCAGCGCACCGGGAAGCCGAAGGTGCGGCCCTGCTGCTTCAGCCAGGGCAGGATCTCCCGCAGCGCCTCTACGGTCTGGCCGCGGTCCCCGCCCGCGTCGTGGAACAGCAGCGTCGGCCCGTTGGAGATCTCGTTCTTGACGGTGGACACCAGCGCGGCGGTGCCCGGCTGCTTGAAGTCCTCGGAGTCGACGTTCCAGCCCAGCGGGCGCATGCCGCGGGAGGCCGCCAGCTGGCGGCTGTATGGGGTGAAGGCACCGCCCGGAGCCCGGTAGTACAGCGGCCTGACGCCCCCCGAGGCCTGGGTGATCATGCGCTCCGCGTCCAGGATCTCCTTCGCCTGGTACGCGCGCGGCTTGCCGTTCATCGTCGTGTCGTGCGTGACGGAGTGGTCGCACAGCCGGTGCCCGGCGGCCACCACCGCCTTCACCAGGTCGGGGTGGGCCCGGGCCTGCGGGCCCACCATGCAGAAGGTCGCCTTCACGCCGTTGTCCTGCAGCACCTGGAGGATCTGCGGGGTCCACTGCGGGTCGGGCCCGTCGTCGATGGTGATGTTGACGCCCCGGGGGCCCTTGTCGGAGGCGTGGGCGATGTCCATGTTCACCACGGGGGCGGGCAGTTCGGCGTCCGGCACGGAGGTCTGCCCGGGTATGGGCCGGGGCTTGGCGGAGGCGGAGGGCTTCGCCGGACGGACCGCCGCCTGCGGCCCGTCGGGGGTGCCGGCCTGGGCGGTCCACACCGACGCCAGCGCGGCCACCCCCGCCACGCCCAGTGCCGCCGCCAGCACCCGGCCGTTCGTCCCGCGCATCCCGCTCCACCCCATGTCCGCCCCGCTCCTCGTGTCCGGTGTCCCGTACCTGCACACGGGAGGACGGGGGAGGGGCACCGGGGGATCCGGCTGTTACGGAGCCCTGACAATTCCGCCGGAGGACGGCGACGGAGCGGCCCGAACGGCCGCCGCGCACCCGCCGCTTGCGCGCGGCCGGGCTCCGGGGGGCACCGTGGGACCTACGAGGTGACGACGGCCCCCAGCCACGCCCCGGCGACCAGCAGGCACGAGAAGAGCTCCACCAGCAGCGCCGTTCCCGCGGCCCGCATGGCCGTACGGGTGGAGGACCAGGCCGCGCCGTGGCTGCCGAGCCGCATCCGCTCGCCGCCGTAGAGGGACAGCGTGAAACCGGCCGGCGCCCCCACCACCGGCAGCAGGAAGAAGCCCGCGACGGCGCACAGCCCGGCGACGAGGAAGGCCCGCCGGGGGACCCCCGCGTCCCGCACCGACCGGGCGGGCAGCAGCAGTTGGACGGCCTGGTTGAGCAGCAGCACACCGGTGGCCGCCGCCAGGACGCCCCACGACACCGTGGTGTGCAGATGGGTCGCCCACCACAGGACCGCGGCCCAGCACATCAGCGGGCCCGGCGCGCCCGGTACGAGCACGCCCCACAGTCCGGACAGCATGACGGCACCGATCAGGCACAGCTGTCCGGTCCCCATGGGCCCAGCGTGCCCGAAGCCGGGCCCCGGCGCCCCCTGGTTTTCCGGCCTCGCCGGCGGAGCCCCAAGTCCCCGCGCCTCAGCCGGGGGTGCGCTCCACCCAGCCCCGCTCGTACGCGTGCCAGCCCAACTGCAGCCGGGTCGACACCTCGGCGAGCTCCATCAGCCGCTTCACCCGGCGCTGCACCGTCCGCAGCCCCAGTTCGAGCTGCTTGGCGACGCTGGCGTCGGTGAGCCCGGCCAGCAGCAGCGACAGGATCTGCAGGTCGACGGCGTCGGGCGCGTCCGGGGACTCCTCCCGCAGGGCGCCCCCGGTGTCCAGGCGGATCGGCAGGGCCTCGCGCCAGACGTTCTCGAAGAGGGCCATCAGCGAGTCCAGCAGCCCGCTGCCGTGGACGACCAGCGCCGCGGGGCCGCCCGCGTCCCGGGCCATGGGCACCATCGCCAGCGAACGGTCGGCCAGCACCAGCTTGGTGGGGACCCGGTCCACCACCCGCACCTGCTCCTCGCGGCCGAGCGCCGCCGTGAGTTCCGCGATGCCGTTGGGTCCGCTGATGACCTCGCGCTCGATGACCACGCGGAAGGTCACCCCGCGTTCCACGGCGCGTTCCTCGGCGGTGTTCTCCATCCCCGACACCACCATCGGGGTGCCCGTCACCAGGGCGCAGACCTCCTTGTCCGCACCCAACTGGAGCTGGTTGAAGCGGTGCGCCACCGCGCTCGCGCCGGTCACCACCTCCACCAGGTCGTGCGCCGACGGCTCCGCGGCCTCGCCGCGGTACTCCTGCGCCAGCACGGCGGCCGTGAGTTCCGCCTGTTCCAGATGGTGCCGCTGCTGGGTGAGCAGGGCGCCGAGCGCCACCGTGGGCGGGGCGGCCACCCAGCGGCCGGGCCGGGCGGAGGACTGCGCGACCAGCCCCTGCCGCTCCAGCAGGCGCAGTATCCTGGCCGCCTCGTCCTCGGGCATGCCGAGCCGGTGCGAGAGGTCGACGACCTCGGCGGCTCCCAGCCCCACGAGGGCGCGGTAGGCCGCCTCCTGGGCATCGTCCAGCCCTATGGCACCGAGCACGGGCACCCCTTCCGGATCCGAGGAACGCAACACGCGGGCATGGCGGGAATGAGCCATGGCGTAATCCCGCCGCCCGCCATCATCCCTGCTCGAACCCCTGTCCTGGCAAGGTGTCCCTACTGGATCGTCCGACGTGCGGCCCGAGGAGGGAGCCGGCCGCCCGTCGGACCATTCGCGTGTCCGAACCCTGTTTCGCCGCGGGCCCGCCGGTGGACAATAGGGGCATGAGTCAGCAGGGGGAGACGGACCGCCGCCAAGAGGACGAGTGGTGGCGGCAGTTGTACGGGCAGCCCGACCCCGCGGGCCGGGAGCCCGGCGACACGCTCGACGACCGCTACAGCTCGGCGCTCTCCGCGCTCGGCGAGGAAGCGGACGGCGAGGAGCCGGAGGGCGAGGAGCAGGACGGCGGCGGCGAGGCGCCCTGGCGGACCGTCCCGCAGGACACGGCCGCGCCGGCCGCGCCCGGTGACACCTGGTACGTCGGCACCGATGCGGGCACGGCCCCCGGCAGCGGTGCGGCAGGAGAGGCCGGTGGTACCGCCGCGGACGACGCCGGTCCGCCCGACACCCTGCGGCTGCGCCGTCCCGCCCCGCCCCCGGCTGCCGCCCCGCGCCCCTGGCAGTACCAGGGCCCGCCCCACCCCCAGGCGCTGCCCGAACCGGCCTCGGAGCCGCCCGGCCTGCCCCCGGGATGGGCCCCCGCCGAACCCGCCCCGGACCCCGCGCGGTCCGCGGCACCCCCGGAACCTCCCGCGCCGGCCGTCCGGTCCGCACCGGCCGGCCTGCCGGAGCCCACCCTCGCCGCGGTGCCGTACGTCGGCGACGGCCCGCCCACGTACGACCCCGAGCCGACCGCCTGGCCTGCGGCCGACCCGGACGACCTCGACGACCTCGTCCCGGACACGGAGCTCGACGGCGCCCGGTACGGCCTGCTGACGATCCGCACGGCCTCGGTGCGCGGCGACTCCGCCCGCTACCGGGGCGAGCCGCGCCGCGACGCGGTCCTGACCGCCCGCTTCGGCAGCGGCGACGACGCTCTGCTGCTGATCGCCGCCGCCACCGGCCCGCGCACCTCGGACACCGCCCACCGCGCGGCCCGCGACGCCTGCACGTGGATGGCGGCGGCGGTGGGCCGCAGCCAGGTCCGGCTCAGCGAGGACATCCGCGCCTCCCGCCGGGGCTCCCTGAAGTCCGGCCTGCACCGGCTCACCGACCGCTGCTACGGACGGCTGCGCGCCCGCGGCGAGGACCTGGGCCTGGACCCGGCCGAGTACAGCGCCACCCTCCGCTGCCTGCTGCTGCCCGCCGACCCCGACTGCCGCATCCGCCTCTTCTTCGGAGTCGGCGACGGCGGGCTCTACCGCATCCGCGGCGGGGAGTGGCAGGACCTCGACCCCTGGCGGCCCGACGAGCGCGCCGAGACCGAGGACAGCCCGGCCGTACGCTTCCGCTTCCGCGCCTCCGTGGCCCGTTCCGGCGACACCCTGCTGCTGTGCAGTGGCGGACTGGCCGGGCCGCTGCGCGGCGAGCCCGCCCTCGTCGCCCGCCTGACCCAGCGGTGGGGCGCCGCCGAGCCCCCCGGTCTGCCGGCCTTCCTCGGCGACACCCAGACCCGGGTCAAGGGCTACGCGGACGACCGTACGGCGGTCGCCGTCTGGGACGCCTGACGCGGCCCCGGGGTGAGCCGCAGCGTCAGGATCTGGAACGGGCGGAGCACGACGGCGACCGCGTCGCCCTCGTGTTCGGCGTCCTCCAGCGGCCGCTCCAGCAGGTCGGTGACCCGGGCGCGGGCGAGCGGGAAGCCCGTGGTGAGCGCGCCAGAGGCGCGGTCGCCCCGCGACTCGTACAGGCGCACCACCACGTCGCCGGAGCGGTCGTCGGCGAGCTTGACCGACTCCACGGTGATGCCGGGGTGACCGACGCGCAGCAACGGCTTCAGCGGCGGCAGTGAATCCGCCGGCCGCAGCGGCAGGTTGAGCGCGAGCCCCGCCGCGACCGCGTCGCCCACCGCCGCTCCGGGCAGCAGGGCGTAGGTGAAGCGGTGCGTGCCCTGGTCGGTGTGCGGATCAGGGCTGTGCGGGGCGCGCAGCAGGGTGAGCCGGACGGTGGTGTCGGTACCGGAACGGCTCGCGTCGTGGCCATAGGTGGAGTCGTTGAGCAGCGCCACCCCGTAGCCGGGCTCGCCGACGTGCAGCCAGCGGTGGGCGCAGATCTCGAACCGGGCCGCGTCCCAGCCGGTGTTGGCGTGGGTGGGGCGGTGCACGTGCCCGAACTGGATCTCGGCGGTGGAGCGCTCGGCGAGCACGTCGAGCGGGAAGGACGCCTTCAGCACCTTCTCCGACTCGTGCCAGTCGGCCTCCGTGAGCACGTCGAGCCGGCGGCTGCCGGCGGTCAGCCGCAGTTCCTGGACGACCCGGCTGCCGCCGAAGGCCCGTACGACCCGGACGGCGGCCCGCAGCGGGCCCTCCTCGACGAGTTCGACGGACTGAGCCGACGTCAGGTCGGTGTGCTTGCGCCGGTAGTGGCGGTCGATGTCCCAGGCGTCCCACTTGGTGGGGTGGTCGGGGTGCAGCTGCAGCAGGTTGCCGCGCTTCCCCGGCGCCAGCACCTCCCGGCCGGCGGTCAGGTCGCGGACGGAGGCCAGCAGCCCGTCCGCGTCGACGGCGACCCGCAGCAGCCCGTTGCCGAGCACGATCAGCCCGCCCTCCCGCACCGCCCGCACCGGGTCCGCGGCAGCGGCGCCCGGGCGGTCCAGGGCGGCCGCCGTGCCCAGCGCCGGGACGCTCGCGGCCACCACCGCCCGGCCGTCCGCCAGCGGCTGCGCGCCGCTGCCCTCCGGCAGGGCGGCCGCCGCCGTGGCGTCCAGCTCGACGACCTCCTCCCGGGCGTACGGCGAGGCGTTGAGCAGGGCGGGGGAGCCCTGGGACCCGTCGCCGCCCAGCGCCCGCACCGCCCCCGCGATCAGGTCCTCCAGCTCGTCCCGCACCGCCGCGTAGGTGTCGCGCGCCTCGCGGTGCACCCAGGCGATGGAGCTGCCCGGCAGGATGTCGTGGAACTGGTGCAGCAGCACCGTCTTCCAGATCCGGTCCAGCTCCTCGTACGGGTAGGCGTACCAGGACGCAGCGCCCAGCGCGGCCGCCGCGCACCACAACTCGGCCTCGCGCAGCAGGTGTTCGCTGCGCCGGTTGCCCTGCTTGGTCTTGGCCTGCGTGGTGTACGTCGCGCGGTGCAGCTCCAGGTAGAGCTCCCCGGACCACACCGGGGCCCGGTCGCCGTACTCGGCTTCGGCCGCCGTGAAGAAGGCGGCGGGCTTCTCGATCTCGACCCGGGGCGCCCCCTCCAGGGAACGCAGCCGGCGCGCCTTCTCCAGCATCTCCCGGGTGGGACCGCCGCCGCCGTCGCCCCAGCCGAACGGCACCAGGGAGCGGGTGGCGCGCCCCTTCTCGGCGAAGTTGCGCACCGCGTGCGCCAGTTCGCGGCCCGCGAGCTGCGCGTTGTAGGTGTCGACGGGCGGGAAGTGGGTGAAGACGCGCGTGCCGTCGATGCCCTCCCACCAGAAGGTTGGTGCGGCATCTTGTTGGACTGGTTCCAGGACAGCTTCTGGGTGAGGAACCAGCGGACCCCCGCGAGCTTCGCGAGCTGCGGGAAGGCGGCGGTGTAGCCGAAGGTGTCCGGCAGCCAGACCTCCTCGGTCTCCACGCCCAGTTCGTCCAGGAAGAAGCGCTTGCCGTGCACGAGCTGCCGGGCCAGCGCCTCGCCGCCGGGCATGTTGGCGTCGGACTCGACCCACATGGAGCCGACGGGCGCCCAGTTGCCGTTCCTGACGGCCTGCTGGATGCGCTGCCACACCACCGGCTGGTGCTCCTTCACCCAGGCGTACTGCTGGGCCTGCGAGCAGGAGAAGACCAGCTCGGGGTAGTCGCGGGCGAGCGCGGTGACGTTGGCGAAGGTGCGGGAGGCCTTGCGGACGGTCTCCCGCAGCGGCCACAGCCACGCCGAGTCGATGTGGGCGTGGCCGGTCGCCGAGACACGGTGCGCGCTGGCGTGCGCGGGCCGGGACAGTGCCCCGGCCAGTTCGCGCCGCGCGTCCGCGGCGGTGCCGTGCACGTCGTGCAGGTCGAGCGCGTCCAGGGCGTCCTCCAGCGAGCGCAGGATCTCGTGACGCCGGGGATCGTGGAAGTCCAGCTCGTGCATCAGGCCCTCGAGGACCTCGACGTCCAGCACGAGGTGCCAGACGTCCTCGTCCAGGACGGCCAGTTCGGCGGTGTCGAAGCGGTAGAGCGGCTCGGACCCCGCGGTCAGCACGTCGCCGAGCGGGGTCGGACGCCAGTCACGGAGCACGGCGGGGTTGGCCGCGGCCTCCAGCAGCAGGCTCACCCGTTCGCCCCCGGCGGCCGGAGCGGCCACCGGGACATGGCGGTTGAGCGGGTGGACGCCCTTGATCGGCACCCCCTCGGCGTCGTACACCATCCCCTCGGCCACGAAGCCCGGGCCGTCGTTCCCGAACCCCGGGTCGATCACGGCCTCGACCCGGCGGCCCGCCCAGGCCGCCGGCACCGTGCCCTCCAGCCGGAACCAGCTGGTCGACCACGGCGGCCCCCAGGGCGTGCCCACGGAGAACGGTTCGAACGCTCCGTCCGACGAGGCCTTCAGCGCCTCACCGACCGGCACGGGCCCCCCTTCCCCGTCCTCCACATGCCACACCGACATGCCCAGCGGCACCCGGTCGGCGTAGCGGGCGGGCCGGACGAACTGGTTCATGGCCCTGGTCAGACGGCCCTCGACCAGCAGACGGTCGTCGTGCATCTCAGCTCCTCGGGTCGGCTCACCGGATGGATTCCCCGTCAATGCGCTGGTGTCCCGTAACGCCCGGAAGGCGGACGGGGTTTTCGGAGCATGAGAAAAATCGCGCGTCCCGGCGGGCTCTCCCGGCGCAGATTGCTCGGTGCCGCCGCACGGCTCGCCCCCATCGCCACCGTCCCCTCCGTGTCCCTGCCCGGGACGGCGGCGGCCGCCACCGACCCGTACGCGGCGCTCGCCCGCGCGTCCGTCACCGAGTTCCGCAGCGCCTGGGACGCCTACCGCAGACTCGCCTGGGGACGCGACGAGTTGCGGCCGCTCGCCGGAGCCGGCTCGGACTTCTTCATCCCGGGCAGCACCCTCGGCCTGACGATCGTCGAGGCGCTGGACACCCTCTACCTGATGGAGCTGGACGAGGAGCTGGACGCCGGCGTCCAGTGGGTGCGCGACGACCTCGTACTCGGCCAGGACGCCCCCGTGCAGGTCTTCGAGACGATCATCCGCCTGGTGGGCGGACTGCTCTCGGGACACCTGGCCACCAAGGAACCCGTCCTGCTCGACCGCGCCCGCGAACTGGCGGACCGGTTGCTGCCCGCCTTCACCCGGTCGCCCACCGGGGCCCCCTACCGTTACGTGAACCTGGTCACCGGCGCCGTCTCCGGCAAGGAGAACTACCTCGCCGAGATCGGCACCTGCATCACCGAGTTCGGCGAGCTGTCCCGGCTCACCGGCGACCGGAAGTACTACGACGCCGCGAAGAAGGCCCTGCGCGCCGTCTACGACCGCCGCTCACGGCTGGACCTGCTCGGCACCGGGATGAACGTCGAGACCGGCGCGTGGACGGGCACCACCGCCACCCTCGACCCGCCCGTCGACTCCTTCTACGAGTATCTCTGGGACGGCTGGGAGCTCTACCGCGACGAGGAACTGCGCACCTGGTACACCACCCTCACCGCGGCCGTCCTCACGCACCTGACCGAGCGCCGCTCGGGACGGCTCTGGTTCCGCCAGGCCGACATGCGCACGGGCGCCGGCACCGGGCACGCGCAGTCCGAACTGACCGCCTTCTACGCCGGACTGCTCGCCCAGAGCGGCCGCGTCGCCGAGGGCGAGGCCTACCACGACAGCTGGGCCGCCACCCTGCGCTCCTTCCGCCTGCCGCCCGAGAGCCTCGACTACCACGGCATGAGCGCCCTGGACGCCTCCTACCCGCTGCGTCCGGAGTACGTGGACTCCTGCCTCTTCCTGTGGCTCGCGACCGGCAAGGAGCTCTACCGGCAGCGGGCCGCCGAGATGTTCCGGCGGCAGAGGCAGTACTGCAAGGTGGCCAACGGGTACACCGTGGTACGTGACGTGACCGCCCGCCCCATGAAGCTGGGCGACCTGACCCCGGCCTACTGGTTCAGCGAGAACGCCAAGTACTACTACCTGCTGTTCGCCCGGGCGCGCCGCTTCGACTACCGCTCCCACTACCTCACCACCGAGGGCAACGTCCTGCGCGGACTGCGCTGACCCGGGCGCCGCACGGGGCGGCGGACGGTCAGCCGCCCGCCGTGACCGTCACCTCCGCCTCGTGGTCCACGGGGAAGGCCACGGAGTTGGCGATGAAGCACAGCCGGTTGGCGTCCGCGTGGAGTTTGACGGCGGCGTCCACCATGGCGGCGGAGGCCACTTCCACCCGGGGCCGCAGCAGGGCCCGGGTGAAGTGGCCGCCGCCGTCGGCGGTCTCCTCCATCGTGCCCTCCGCCCGGTCGGTGTAGGAGGTGACCACGACACCGGCGACCGTGCACACGTGCAGGTACGACAGCATGTGGCACTGCGACAGCGCGGCCAGCAGCAGCTGTTCGGGGTTCCAGCGCGCCGGGTCGCCGCGGAAGGCGGGGTCGGAGCTGCCGGGTATCGGCGGTACGGGCAGACCGGGCGCGGCGATCTCGTGCTCCCGGCCGTACCCGCGGTACGTACCGGTGCCCGTGCCCCGGTTCCCCGTCCAGACGACCTCGGTGGTGTACGTGTGGCGCTTGCTGATGTCGGGCACGGCTAACGCTCCTCCTCCGCCCCGTCCCGCTCGTAGGCGGCACAGGTGTCCATGACGTGCTCACGGGCGGCCGCGTGGGCCTCCCCGGCGTGGCCGGCGGCGATCGCGGCGAGCAGCCGGCGGTGCTGCGCGGCGACCTGACCGGGGCGCAGCGGTGCGGCCGGCGACCGCCGTGTGGAGACCTGGATCTGGTCCCACAGCCGCTCCAGCGACCCGGCGGCCACCGGGTTCGCCGACAGGGTGGCGATCCGGGCGTGGAAGCGCCGGTTGTGACGGACGGCCTCGACCAGCCGGCCCGCGGCCGTGGCCTCCTCCGCGTCCGCCGCGAGCCGCTCCAGCGCGGTCAGTTCGGCGGGCGCTATCTCCCCGCGCCGCTGCCGCTCCGCGGCCAGCTCCGCCGTCAGGCCTTCCAGCACGCCCCGCACCTGGTACGCGTGACGCAGCGCCTCCGGCCCCATGTCGACCACGCTCACCCCGCGCCCCGCCGAGCGCACCAGCCCGTCGGCGACCAGCGCCCGGAACGCCTCCCGCACCGGCGTACGGCTCATGGCCAGCACCGCCGCGGCCTCGAGCTCGGTCAGGCGCTGGCCGGGCGCGTACACCCCGTCCAGGATCAGTTCCCGCAGCCGCGTGCGCGCGGCGTCCGTCTGCTGCACCCCACCACTGTATCCACTGTATGCATTGCATGCAATGCATACAGTGGATACAGGAGCGCTCCGTCCCCGGTCCATGACTGGACGTGGTCACGGTGGGGCATGCATTGCGCGTAGATGTTCGAACCCGAAAGGGCATCAGCGGCCGGAGCGGAGCCGATGGAACGTCAGCCTGTCCAGCCGGGCGGCAGGGAGGCCGGGGGGCCCGTCGAGGCGCGCCGGCTGCACCGGCCTGTCCAGCACGCCGACCTGCCGGCCGTCGCCGACGTCCGCAGGCTGCTGCGCGAGGCGTTACGGAGCTGGGGCGTGCCCGCCCTCGCCGATACCGCCGAACTCCTCACCACCGAACTCGTCACGAACGCCCTCCGCCACACCGACCGCGGCGCCGTCCTCACCGTGACGCTGCTGGCCGGGGCCGACCACCGCCTGCGCGTCGAGGTCCGTGACTTCACGACCCGTCACCCGCGCCTGCGCGCCCCCTCCGACCGTCGCACCTCGGGCCGCGGACTGCTGCTCGTCCAGTCGCTCGCCGACGCCTGGGGGGTGCGCCCCGACGGGGACGGCACCGGGAAGATCGTCTGGTTCGAACTCGACGCCGGGGCCTGCTGACCCGCAGCCGGCCGCGCCGCCGTCTCCGGACGCGCCGCTGCCCCGGCCGGAGGTCCGGGCCGGGGCAACGAATTTGACGAGGCGTCACAGATGCATGGGATCAGCCGTACTGGCGCTCCAGGTCGGCGAGCTTGCGCTCCAGCGAGTCCAGCTTGGGGAGGGCCATGGTGTCGTCCTCGGCGGTGAGGTCGATCGTCGCACGGGCGACCTCCTCACGTACGGGCGACAGGGCGGGCCGGGAGCGCGAGGGCAGTTCGGCCTTCTCCGGTTCTATGGCAGGCTCCGCGCCGGCCTGGGCACCCGCCGCGGCCGAGGAGGGAAGTTCGTACTTGCTGCCGCCGCGGTTCCAGATCCGGTGCTGCCGGTTGATCGCCTTGATGCGGGCCCGCTCCAGACGCTCGTGCTCGCGGCGGCGCAGGGCCTCCTGCTCCTTGCGGGCGCGGTCCTCGCGGACCTCCTCGACGGCCTCGTCCAGGGTGCGGACGTTCTCGAGGAGCATCAGCGACCAGGCGCCGTACGTCTCGCGGGGCGCACGCAGCCAGCGGACCATGCGGATCTGCGGCAGCGGCCGCGGGATCAGCCCCTGCTCGCGCAGGGCGGCCCGGCGGGTCTGCTTGAGGGCGCGGTCGAAGAGCACGGCCGCGGAGAGCGACATGCCCGCGAAGAACTCCGGGGCACCGGCGTGGCCGCCGCCACGGGGCGCGTGCACCCAGTTGAACCAGGCTGCCGCGCCCGCGAACAGCCACACCAGCAGGCGCGAGCCCAGCGCCGCGTCACCGTGGCTCGCCTCCCGCACGGCGAGCACCGAGCAGAACATGGCCGCGCCGTCGAGCCCGAAGGGAACCAGGTACTCCCAGCCTCCGGAGAGGCCGAGGTTCTGCTGGCCGAAGCCGACCAGGCCGTGGAAGGACAGCGCCGCGGCGACCGAGGCGCACCCGAAGAGCAGGATGTAGGAGGCCGTGCCGTACAGGGCCTCCTTCTTGCGGCGCCGCTCCTCCGAGCGCTCCCAGGAATCGGCCTGACCCGTCTCCTCCTTGCGGGCCTTGCGGTTGCGCAGGAACACCGCCGCGGCGGCGAGGACCGCCAGACCCACGGCGCACGGGAGCGCCCAGTCCAGCGTTGTGTCCGTAAGTCTCATCGAGCGATTCCTTGCGTCGCAGTACCGTCGCGCTCGGGCCGCGAGACGGCGTCCGCGCGCCATCCTGGCGAACGCCTCGGGCGCGCGATGCGGTTTCAGGGCAAGAGAACGCCAACGGAGGGGTGGCGTGGGACGAGATCGTCAGAATACTCGAACTGGGGAGCGGGATTGGTTCAGTTGATCGAGTCGAAACCTGTGACCTGACGGGTGATCGGATGACATGGGCGAAAGATCCACATGAGATGTGGCAAGCCTCGGACGATCTTGCCGGGGGAGAGCCGTCGCCCAGGGGGCTCGAAGCCGGTCGCGGAGCGTGTTGCAATAGATGGCGGCGCACGTTCCCCACGGGAGTGCGCCAGCGCACACGACTGTCCTAAGGAGCCCCTGTGGAGTACGCCCCCCGCGCCGCGCGGCGCCCTGCGGCGCCCGCCGCGGCGGCCCCCGGGGTACCGCCCGGCCACGATGAACGTGTCCGGGGTGCCCACCCGCACGCCGAGCCCGGCACCGAGGCCGTTCCGGACCGCGCCGAAGGGCTCCCCCGGCCGCGCCGGCTGCCCGAGCGGCACACCGTGCGGGACCAGGTCCTGCGTGCCCTGCGCGGCGCCCTGCTCACCGGCGAGCTGCGCCCGGGGGCCGTGTACTCCGCGCCCGCGCTCGCCGAGCGCTTCGGGGTCTCCGCCACCCCGGTGCGCGAGGCGATGCAGCTGCTGGCCCGCGAGGGCGCGGTGGAGGCCATGCCGAACAAGGGCTTCCGGGTCGCCGAGCGCAGCAGCCGGGACCTCGCCGACCTCGCCGAGGTGCGCGCGCTCCTGGAGGTCCCCGTCGTGCTGCGGCTGGCCCGCACACTCCCCGCGTCCCGCTGGGAGCAGCTGCGCCCGCTCGTCGAGGCCACGGTGGCCGCCGCGGCCCTGGGCGACCGCGCCGCCTACGCCGAGGCGGACCGCGCCTTCCACCGCGCCCTGCTGGAGCTCTCCGGCAATCGGCAGCTCGTCGCCGTCGCCGACGAGCTGCACCGCAGGTCGCAGTGGCCGGTCACCGATGACCACGGCCATGCCCGTCCCGGGGCCGCCCCGGTCCGCGGCATCAGCGCCCGCTTGATCGCCGACGCCACGCAGCACGCGGCGCTGCTGGAGGCGCTGGTCTCCGGTGACCTCAGCACCGTCGAGTCACTGGTGCGCGAGCACTTCTCCGGGGCGTGACGCTCAGCCGGCGTCCACGTCCAGCTCCCCGGCCAGCCACACCGGCACCCCGCCCAGCATCCGGAACAGCCGCGCCGCCTCGGCGCGCAGCCGCCGCGCCTCGGGGTCCGGCTCGACCCCGGCCAGCGCGGTCAGGGCGGGCGCGACCCCGACGGCATGGCCGAGCTCCACACGGATCCGCAGGGACTCGGTGAAGCCGTGGCGAGCTTCGGCGAGGTCGCCGTCGCGGGCCGCCAGCCCGGCCAGGTGCCGCCAGGTGTAGGACGTCAGCAGCACGTCGTCGTGGGCCACCGCCCCCGCGTGCGCCCGGCGGTACGCGGCCTTCGCCGCGTCCGGGTCGTCGCCCAGGTTCTCCGCGATCAGGCCGCGCCGGAAGTCCAGCAGCGGTCGCCCCGCAGCACCGGGTGCCAGCAGCGCGGCGCTGCGCATCAAGGCGGCGCGCGCCTCGTCGGCCCGGTCGCGGATCCCGAAGAGCGTCGCCACGTACGCGAGGTTGCCGCGTTCGCAGGCGGCCTCGCCGCGCTCGTCGTCCGTACGGGCCAGGGCCTCCGCTGAGCGCAGGGCGTCCTCGGCCTCCGCCCAGCCGTCCAGGGTGAACATGCAGCGCTCGATCAGCAACGCCGCCCGCTGCGTCGCCGCCGCCGGCGACCGCTCCGCGTGGGGCGCCAGCAACTGTGCGGCCTCCGCCCAACACCCGCGGCCCCGCAGCCGCGACACGTCGGGCGGCGCACCACCGCCCGGCACCGTCGGTCCCACCTCTGCGTCCGACATGGCGGTGTCCGCCACTTGCCCTCCCCGAAGCGCGTCATCGAGCCGGTTGGGCCGAAGTCCAGCACGACACCGGGTGCCACGCCAAGAGGGCGGACGGCGTGTGATCGATTTCCTGCCTCCCAGTTGGCCGGTCCCGCACGCAACCGTGGCGCAACCACGGCGCATCCGTACCGCATCCGGCGGGGCGGACGCTGTTCACCGGCCCTCGAAGGGGGGTCGCGTATCCGGCAGTTCGTGGAGGGGACAGATCATGCGCATGAACCGTGCCCGCATCGGCGCCGTGGGTGCCACCGTCGCCGCGCTGTGCCTGGGAGGGCTGGTGGCACCGACCGCGGCGCACGCGGCGGACACCTACGGAGAGTGCAACTACGTGAACGACTGGTACCGCCCGACGCTCAAGAAGGGCCCCTACAACGCGAGCACGGCGGCCGCTGTGAAGCAGATCCAGTGCCTCATCAACGTGGGGAGCAGCGCCTACGACTACTGGCTGTCCGAGGACGGCGAGTTCGGGACGAAGACCGACGAGGCCGTTCGCGCGGTGCAGCGCTGCAACCGGACGCCCGGTGGCGTGGACGGCGTCGTCGGGTCCAACACCTGGCTCGATCTGTACATCCCCAACCGCGACTGCGCGCTCTGACCGGAGCCGGTTCCCGGACGCCCCCCGTCGGGGTGGTCGTCACCGCGGTCCCCACGGCCCTTCGGGATCCCACGGGGACCCCGGGCGGCGGCCCAGGGCGAAGGAGATCGCGTCCTCCAGGTCCAGCGCGCCGCCGGCGCGGAAGGCACGGTCGTACGCCGCGTCGCCGATGAGCTTGCGCGCCTGCTCGGCGCACAGGTCCTGGGCGGCACGCAGTTCCGCGGAGCCGAACTGCGCCGGGCCGAACGTCTCCCAGACCCGGCGGCTGACGGCCAGCAGGCGGGCGGCGCCTTCGGCGTCGCCCGAGGCGAGCGCGGCGTGCGCCAGGGTGTCGACGCACATGGCCACCCCCAGGGTGTCGCCGAGCATCCGCCGCACCGTCAGGGAGGCCCGGGCGTGCGCGACGGCGGACGCGGTCTCCCCGCGGGCGAGGTCGACCGAGCTGCGCAGGCTGCTGCTCCAGGACCGCGTCCAGATCTCGCCGCGGGAGGCCGACAGGGCCTGCTGCTCGTCGATGGCCTCGGCGGCCGCCTCGAGCTCGCCGTTCATCAGCAGGGCGAAGGCCTCGCCCACCAGGGCCATGGCCAGCGCGCGCTCCCGGTCGGCGGTACGGGGCAGCGCGCGACTGAGGCGGACGGCGGCGGCCGCGAGGGCGACGCCCTTGGCGGCGTCGCCCCGCTGGGCCGCGGCGGCGCCGAGCAGATGCGTGGCGAAGGCGGCCGCGACGCCGTCGCCATGACCGGCGGCGAGGGATCTGCATTCGCCGGCCACCCGGTCGACGGTCTCGGTGTCACCCTGGCCCAGGGCGACGTGTCCGCAGGCCCACAGCGCCTTGAGCCGTTCCCCGCCCGGCGCGGCCTCCAGTCCCAGGAGCCGGTCGAGGTAGTGCCGCCCCTCCGTGAACAGTCCGCAGGCCACCCAGAACACCCACAAGGTGCCCGCCAGTTCGAGTCCGGTGCGATGCTCCTCGGGCCGGGACAGGCAGAAGTCGAGCGCCGAGCGGATGTTGGCGTGCTCGTGCAGCACCCGCCGGTGCCACCGCAGTTGGCGCGGCCCGTACCAGTCGTCCTCGAAGCGGTGCGCCAAGGCCAGGTAGTGGTCCCGGTGGCGGCGGCGCAGACGGTCCTGTTCGCCGTGCCCCCGCAGCCGGTCGGCGCCGTACTCGCGGACCGTGTCGAGGATGCGGAGCCGCACCCCGAGCGAGTCCTCCTCGCGGAGCAGAACCGATTTGTCGACGAGTCCGGCGAGCAGGTCGGCGATCGCCGCACCCGGCAGCTCCGCGTCGGCGCAGACGTCCTGCGCGGCCTCCGTGTCGAAGCTGCCGGAGAAGACCGACAGCCGCTCCCACAGCAGGCGTTCGGGCGGCGAGCAGAGCTGGTGGCTCCACTCGATGGCCGTCCTGAGCGTCTGGTGCCGGGGCAGCGCGGTCCGGCGTCCTACGCCCAGGAGCGTGAAGCGGTCGTCCAGGCGTTCCAGGATCTGGGCCACCGACAGGGAGCGCAACCGCACGGCGGCGAGTTCGATCGCCAGCGGGATGCCGTCGAGCAGGGCGCACAGCCGGCCGACCGCCGCCCGGTTGAGCGGGGTCAGCGCGAAGTGCCGGTCGACGGCCCGGGCCCGCTCGACGAACAGGGCGACGGCGTCCGCGACCCCGGCCTGCGAAGCGCCGGGATCCTGCGGCGCCACCGGCAGGGGCGGCACGACGTAGATCTGCTCCCCGGCGACCCCCAGCGACTCCCTGCTGGTGGCCAGCACGCGGATTCCCGGGGCGCCTTGCAGCAGGGCTTCGGTCAACAGGGCACAGGCGTCGGCCAGATGTTCGCAGGTGTCCAGCACCAGCAGGAGCTTCCGGGCGGCCAGATGCTCGCGCAGCGCCTGCAGCGGCGTCCGCAGGGCCCAGTCGTGCAGGTCGAGGGCCTGGGCCACCGCGTGCGCGACCAGGTCGCCGTCCCGCACCGAGGACAGTTCCACCAGCCACGCCCCGTCGGGGAACGCGGCACCCGCCTCGTCCGCCACCCGCAGGGCGAGCCGCGTCTTGCCGACCCCGCCGACGCCGGTCAGCGTCACCAGCCGTGCGCCGGCGAGCAGTGCGCCCACCGCGTCCACCTCGGCACGGCGCCCGACGAAGCTGGTGGCCTGGGCCGGCAGGGCGCCCGGCCGGGGCGGCGGACCATCTGAGCGGCCGGGCGCCTCGTACGGCCGTGAGGGGGCCTCCAGGGCCCCGTCCGCGCGCAGCATCGCCTCGTGCAGCCGCCGCAGCGGTTCGCCGGGCTCGATGCCCAGGTGCTCCGCGAAGAGCGTGCGGGTCTCCCGGAACAGCTCCAGACCCTCCGCGCGGCGGCCGCTGCGGTACAGGGCCAGCATGAGGTGCGCCCGTAACTCCTCGCGGTAGGGGTGGTGCCGGACGAGTCCGGCCAGTTCGCCGACGAGTTCCGCGTGGCGGCCGAGCTCCAGCTCCGCGCCCGCGCACTCCTCGTGCACCCGGGTGCGCAGCTCCTCCAGCCGGGCGGCCTCGGCGGCCACCGGAGGCCCGCCCGGAGCGCCGTCGTAGGCCGGGCCCCGCCACAAGGCCAGTGCCTCGCGGAACAGGGCGGCGGCCCGGACCGGTTCACCGCGCCGCCGTTCGCGCCGCCCCCGGTCCGTGAGGTCCGCGAAGCGCCCCGCGTCCAGCTCGCCGTCCAGGACCGTCAGCCCGTAGCCCTGCGGCCCGTGGTGCAGCCGCTCCTCCAGGCCCAGCTCACGGCGGAGCCGGTGCACGTGGACCTGCAGGGTCTTGCGCCAGCTCGGCGGGGGCCCGCCCTCCCACAACGCGTCCCGCAACCGCCCGGCGGACACCGGCCGCCCGCCCCCCGCCAGCAGCAGGCACAACAGCCGGCGCAGCATCGGGGCCGGCAGCGCCACCGTCCGACCCTCCCGGCGCACACGCAACGACCCCAGGACATCGAACTCGAACACCCGGCCCCCCGAATTTCTGACCGAGCCTGCCCGAGCCGCGACCACGGGTCAAGATCCACGCTGACCGCGGCGCACCCGGCGTGCCGGCCTCCGCCGACCGGGCGGGCCGCCGTCAGCTCATCCGCAGGGCCAGGAAGAAGTCGAGCTTGTCCTCCAGACGCGACAGGTCGCGGCCCGTCAGTTGCTCGATCCTGCCGATGCGGTAGCGCAGAGTGTTGACGTGCAGATGCAGCCGGTTCGCACAGCGCGTCCAGGAGCCGTCGCACTCGAGGAAGGCCTCGAGCGTGGGGATGAGCTCCGCGCGGTGCCGCCGGTCGTAGGCGCGCAGCGGGTCGAGGAGCCGGGCGGTGAAGGCGCGGCGGACGTCGTCGGGGACGAAGGGCAGCAGCAGGACGTGCGAGGCCAGTTCCTCGTGGCCGGCGACGCAGACCCGGCCCGGGCGGGCCGCGGCGACGCGGCGGGCGTGGCGGGCCTCCTCCAGGGCGCCGCGCAGCCCGTCGGCGGAGTGGACGGTGGCGCTGACGCCGATGGTCAGCCGTCCGTCGCCGTCGAGGCCCCGGGTGAGGGGCCCGCGCAGGACGGAGAGCAGCCCCTGGGCGGACAGTTCGGGGGCGGCGCCGTCGGACTCGAGAGACGACAGGGGGACCAGGGCCATCGCCTCCTCGCCCGTGTGGGCGACGGCGATGCGGTCGGCCGGGTCGGGGCCCACCGCGCCCGGATCGACCAGGGCCTCCTCCAGCAGGGCCTGGGCGACCGGACCGGCGGCCGGCCCGCCACCTGCCCAGTCCACGCGGGCGACGACGACCTGCCAGTGCGGCGCGGTGCCGAGCCCCGGCACCAGTACGGGCGCGGCCACGCGCAGCCGCGCGGCGATCTCGCCAGGCGGCGCGCCGGTCTGCACCAGGTCCATCACCTCTGCGGCGAGGCGGCGGCGCACGGTGCGCGAGGCGTCCCGCCGGTCGCGCTCGACGGCGATGAGCTGGGTGACGCCGTCCAGCAGGTCCAGGCGTTCGGCCGGCCAGTCGCCCGTGTCGGCGTCGACCGCCAGGAACCAGTCCGAGAGCAGGGTGCCGCGGATGTCGTCGGCCGGGTCGCCGCTGCGGATGGGGAAGAGCGAGTAGTGGCGGCCCGCGGTGTAGGCGCGGTGCGGCCAGGGGCGGTCCGTCCGGGCGGCGGCCAGGTGCTCGCCGGCGAGTTCGGCCCGTACGCCGGCGGGCAGCGGGTGGTCGGAGCCGGCGATCCTGCGGCCGGTCGTGGACAGCACCCAGGCGCGCAGGTCGAGGTCGCTGCCGAGCAGGTCCAGGACGGCGTCGGGCCCGCCGCCCTCGGGCCCGGAGGTCATCAGCCGGCGGTGCCGTTCCACCACGGCCGCCAGGTCCCCGGCCCGCTCGGTGGACACCTGGCGCACCACGTGCTCGGTGATGGAGGCGAAGGCGACGTCCTCGTCGACCGCGAACAGCGGGAGCCGGTGCCGGGCGCAGGCCAGCACCAGGTCGTCCGGGACCGAGCCCAGCTCGGCCTCGCCGGCCGCGAGACCGGCGACACCGGCCGCGGCGAGGATCCGCACGAAGCGCTCGGAGTCGTCCGGCGCGCGGCGCCACGCCAGGCCGGTCAGCACCAGCTCGCCGCCGGAGAGGTAGCGGCTGGGGTCCTTCAGGTCGGTGGTCATCACGCCACGGACCGTGCGGTCCAGCTCCTCCTCGCCGCCGAGCAGCCGCAGGCCGAGGGCATCGGTGTCCAGCAGTGCGCGCAGCCGCATCGTCGTCGCCTTGTCTCGAACGCTTCCGTCTCTGAGGCGGTACCAGGGTGGCGCCCACTCGATTGCATCGGTGTTGCCGTGTCGATGCCGACAGGTTTCAGGTCCGCGTCTTTCGGAGGAATCTACAAGACCAGCTTACCGACCAGCGAAGTGCTTCATGCGTTCGGTGACTGCACCCGGCACGGTGCCCGGACGTGTACTGGGTCACACAGCGTGAACAGGACATGAAAAGCCATCCCGTCCCCCGACGAAGAAGAGAGCGCTCATGGACTTCCTGCGTCCCGCGACCTGGGAGGAGGCCCTCGCCGCCAAGGCGGAGCACCCCACGGCCGTACCCATCGCGGGTGGCACCGACGTGATGGTCGAGATCAACTTCGACCACCGCCGGCCCGATGTCCTGCTGGACCTGAACCGGGTCCGCGACCTGTACGAGTGGGAGGTGGGGGAGGAGACCGTACGGCTGGGCGCCGCGGTCCCCTACACCCGCGTCATCGAGGCCCTGGGCAGGGAACTGCCCGGCCTCGCGCTCGCCGCCCGCACCGTGGGCTCGCCGCAGATCCGCAACCGCGGCAGCGTCGGCGGCAACCTCGGCGCCGCGTCGCCTGCCGGGGATTCGCACCCTCCACTGCTCGCCGCCGGTGCCGAGGTGGAGGCGGTGTCCGTACGCGGCACCCGGCTCATCCCGGTCGAGGAGTTCTACACCGGGGTGAAGCGCAACGCCCTCGCGCCGGACGAGCTGATCCGCGCCGTGCACATCGCCAAGGCCGACGGCCCCCAGCAGTTCTCCAAGGTCGGCACCCGCAACGCCATGGTCATCGCGGTCTGCGCCTTCGGCCTGGCCCTGCACCCGGCCACCCGCACGGTGCGCACGGGCATCGGCTCGGCCGCGCCCACCCCGGTCCGCGCCACCACCGCCGAGGAGTTCCTGACCGCGGCGCTGGAGGAGGAGGGCCTGTGGGACAGCGCGGGGAGCGTCCCGCCGTCCGTGGCCCGCCAGTTCGCGGAGCTGGTCGCCGCCTGCGCCAGCCCCATCGACGACGTACGCGGCAGCGCCGCCTACCGCCGCCACGCACTGCAGGTCATGGCCCGCCGCACCCTCGGCTGGACCTGGGACGAGTACCGCGGCAACGAGAGGAGCGCCCGATGCGCGTGACCTTCACCGTCAACGGACGGCGCCAGGACGCCGACGACGTGTGGGAGGGCGAGAGCCTGCTGTACGTCCTGCGCGAGCGCATGGGCCTGCCCGGCTCCAAGAACGCCTGCGAGCAGGGCGAATGCGGCTCCTGCACGGTCCGGCTGGACGGAGTGCCGGTGTGCGCCTGCCTGGTCGCCGCCGGCCAGGTGCAGGACCGTGAGGTCGTGACCGTCGAGGGCCTGGCGGACTTCGCCAAGGAGCGTGACACGGGCGAGGCGGGCCCCGGCACCGAGCCGGGCGCCGCACAGCGGTGGCAGCCGCGGCCCGCCGGCCCGGCCACGGAGCTGTCGCCGGTCCAGCAGGCCTTCGTCGACGCCGGAGCCGTCCAGTGCGGCTTCTGCACCCCGGGGCTGCTGGTCGCCGCCGACGAACTGCTGGAGCGCAACGCCCAGCCCACCGACGCCGACATCCGCGAGGCCCTCTCCGGCAACCTGTGCCGTTGCACCGGCTACGAGAAGATCCTCGACGCGGTCCGCCTGGCGGCCGCCCGCACGGGGACGGAGGCCTGACCGCCATGGGCGTGACCCGCACCCCCACCCCCACCACCCAGGGCAGCGACACCAGGGGCGGCATCGGCGAGTCCACGCTGCGCCCCGACGGCGTCCTCAAGACCACCGGCGAGTTCGCCTACGCCTCCGACCTGTGGCACGAGGACATGCTCTGGGGCCACACGCTGCGCAGCCCGCACGCGCACGCCGAGATCGTCTCCCTGGATGTCTCGCAGGCGCTGGCGCAGCCCGGTGTGTACGCCGTGCTCACCTACGACGACCTGCCGACCGCCGTGCGGCACTACGGGCTGGAGATCCAGGACACCCCCGTCCTGGCCCACGGCCGGGTCCGCCACCACGGCGAACCGGTCGCGCTGGTCGCCGCCGACCACCCCGAGACCGCCCGCCGCGCCGCCGCCAAGATCAAGGTCGAGTACCGGGAACTGCCCGTCGTCGTCGACGAGGCCACCGCCACCGCCCCCGGCGCGCCGCTGCTCCACGAGGACCGCACCGACCACCACAGCGGCCACGTCCCGCACCCCAACGTCGTGCACCGCCAGCCGATCGTCCGCGGCGACGCCGACGCGGCCGCCCGGCGCGCCGACGTGATCGTCACCGGCGACTACGAGGTCGGCATGCAGGACCAGGCCTTCCTCGGCCCCGAGTCGGGGCTCGCCGTCCCCGCCGAGGACGGCGGCGTCGACCTCTACATCGCCACCCAGTGGCTGCACGCCGACCTCCGCCAGATCGCCCCCGTCCTCGGCCTGCCCGAGGGGAAGGTCCGCATGACGCTCTCCGGCGTCGGCGGCGCCTTCGGCGGGCGCGAGGACCTGTCGATGCAGATCCACGCCTGCCTGCTGGCGCTGCGCACCGGCAGGCCCGTCAAGATGGTCTACAACCGCTTCGAGTCCTTCTTCGGCCACGTCCACCGGCACCCCGCCAAGCTGCACTACGAGCACGGCGCCACCCGCGACGGGAAGATCACCCACATGCGGTGCCGCATCGTGCTGGACGGCGGCGCCTACGCCTCCTCCTCCCCGGCCGTCGTCGGCAACGCCTCCTCCCTCAGCGCCGGCCCGTACGTCATCGACGACGTCGACATCGAGGCCCTCGCGCTCTACACCAACAACCCGCCCTGCGGAGCGATGCGCGGCTTCGGTGCGGTCCAGGCCTGCTTCGCCTACGAGGCGCAGATGGACAAGCTCGCCGCCGCCCTCGGCATGGACCCGGTCGAGTTCCGGCGGCTCAACGCCATGTCCCAGGGCGCCGTCATGCCCACCGGTCAGGTCGTCGACTCCCCGGCGCCCGTCGCCGAACTGCTGCGGCGCGTCAAGGCGATGCCGATGCCGCCCGAGCGGGAGTGGGAGAGCGCCGGCGGAGGCGTGGACGTCCGCGACCTGCCCGGGGGGCTGTCCAACACCACCCACGGCGAGGGCGTCGTCCGCGGCGTCGGCTACGCCGTCGGCATCAAGAACGTCGGCTTCTCCGAGGGCTTTGACGACTACTCCACCGCCCGCGTCCGCCTGGAGGTGATCGCCGGGGAACCGGTGGCCACCGTGCACACCGCGATGGCCGAGGTCGGCCAGGGCGGCGTCACCGTCCACGCCCAGATCGCCCGCACCGAACTCGGCGTCACCCAGGTCACCATCGACCCCGCCGACACCCGAATCGGTTCGGCCGGCTCCACGTCCGCCTCCCGGCAGACGTACGTCACCGGCGGCGCCGTGCGGCACACCTGCGAGGCGGTGCGCGAACGCGTCCTGGAACTGGGCCGCGCCAGGCTCGGCACCCACCACCCGGCCTGGGCCACCGCCGAACTCCTGCTGGAGGGCGGCAAGGTCGTCACCGACGGCGGAGAGGTACTCGCCGGGATCGCCGAGGTGCTGGGCGACGAGGCGATCGACATCGAGCGCGAATGGCGGCACCGCCCCACCGAACCCTTCGACCTGCGCACCGGCCAGGGCCGCGGGCACGTCCAGTACTCCTTCGCCGCGCACCGCGCCGTCGTGGACGTCGACACCGAACTCGGACTGGTCAAGGTCGTCGAACTCGCCTGCGCCCAGGACGTCGGAAAGGCACTCAACCCGCTGTCGGTCATCGGCCAGATCCAGGGCGGCACGACGCAGGGCCTCGGCCTGGCCGTCATGGAGGAGGTCCTCGTCTCCGACCGGGCCACGGTCCGGAACCCGTCCTTCACCGACTACCTGATCCCCACCATCCTCGACACGCCGCCCATCCCGGTCGACGTGCTCGAACTCGCCGACGACCACGCCCCGTACGGGCTGCGCGGCGTCGGCGAGGCGCCGACCCTGTCCTCCACCCCGGCCGTCGTCGCCGCCATCCGCGCGGCGACCGGTCTGGCCCTGGCCCGCGTACCGGTACGGCCGGAGCACCTGACCGGTACGTGAGACAGCTCCGCCCGGCGCCGTCCGGCGCCGGGCGGTCGCCGCACCACTCTCGGGCCGTCCCCCGGGTCGTGCTGCGGACCATCCCAAATCCCGCACGGCGCAGGCCGTCCGGGTGTCCCTGTGAACCTTGGGAGTGGCACCGCATGACCCAGTCGACCCCGTCAGCCCTGCACAGAACCGCCCCGGACGGTCCCGGCGCGCAGCCGCGACCGCCGGCCGGACGCGGCAGGCTCGACCGGTACTTCCACATATCCGCACGCGGCTCGACCGTCGCCCGCGAGCTCCGCGGAGGTCTGACGACCTTCATGGCGATGGCGTACATCCTGCTGCTCAACCCGCTGCTGCTGTCCGGGCCCGACGTGGACGGGCACCGGCTCGGCCAGACCGGGCTGATCACGGCGACCGCGCTGGCCGCCGCCGTCTCCACCCTCCTCATGGGCCTCGTCGGCAAGGTGCCGCTCGCCCTCGCCGCGGGGCTGTCCGTCTCCGGGGTGCTCGCCACGCAGGTCGCCCCGCACATGACCTGGCCCCAGGCGATGGGGATGTGCGTGCTGTACGGCGTGGTGATCGTGGCTCTGGTGGTCTCCGGTCTGCGGGAGGTCATCATGAACGCGATCCCGCTGCCGCTCAAGCACGGGATCACCATCGGCATCGGCCTGTTCATCGCCCTCATCGGGCTGGTCAACGCCGGGTTCGTGGGCCGGGGCGAGGGCAGCCCGCTCACCCTGGGCGCCGGCGGACAGCTGGCCGGCTGGCCGGTACTGGTCTTCTGCGTCACCCTGCTGCTGATCTTCATGCTCCAGGCGCGCGGGACCCCCGGTGCCATCCTCATCGGCATCGTCACCGGTACCGTCCTGGCCGTGGCCGTCCACGCGGCCGGTGGCACCGACGCGAAGGTGTGGGGACTGACCGTCCCCGAACTGCCCGGACACGTGGTCTCCGCGCCCGACTTCGGGCTGTTCGGGCAGGTCGAGTTCGGCGGGTGGCAGCACATCGGGGCCCTGAGCGTCGGCATGATCGTCTTCACGCTGGTGCTGGCCGGCTTCTTCGACGCGATGGCCACCATCATCGGCGTCGGCACGGAGGCGGAGCTCGCCGACGACCAGGGACGCATGCCGGGGCTCGGCAGGGCCCTGTTCATCGACGGCGCGGGCGGCGCGATCGGCGGGTTCTCCGGGGCCTCCGGTCAGACCGTCTTCGTCGAGTCCGCGACCGGCGTCGGCGAGGGCGCCCGTACGGGCCTGTCCTCCGTGGTCACCGGCGTGCTCTTCGCCGCCGGGCTGTTCTTCACCCCGCTGGCGCAGATCGTCCCCGGCCAGGTCGCCGCGGCGGCCCTGGTGGTGATCGGCGCCATGATGATGGGCAACGCCCGGCACGTGGACTGGGGCGACCGCTCGGTGGCCGTGCCCGTCTTCCTCACCGTGGCCCTGATGCCCTTCACCTACTCCATCACCGCCGGGGTCGGCGCCGGGGTCATCGCCTACACCGCGATCAAGTCGGCCCAGGGCAGGTTCCGTGAGCCCGGGGTCTTCATGTGGGTGCTCGCGGCCGTCTTCGTCGTCTACTTCGCCCTGCACCCGCTCGAGGGCTGGCTCGGCGTCAGCTAGAAGGGGTCCCCGCCATGCTGGACATCGCCGACGAGCTCGACCGCTGGTCCGCCCAGGGCAGGCCGTTCGCCGTCGCGACCGTCGTCACGGTCGGCGGCAGCGCCCCCCGGCAGCCCGGCGCCGCGCTCGCCGTCGACGCCGAGGGCACCGCGGTCGGCAGCGTGTCCGGCGGGTGCGTGGAAGGCGCCGTCTACGAACTCTGCCAGGAGGTGCTGGAGACCGGCGAGCCGGTCCTCCAGCGCTTCGGATACTCCGACGACGACGCCTTCGCCGTGGGGCTGACCTGCGGCGGCGTCATCGACATCTTCGTCCAGCGGATCCTGCCCGGGGCGCAGCCGCAGCTCGCCGCGGCACTGGCCGCCGCCTCCCGCGGGGAGGCGGCGGCCGTGGCCAGGGTCGTGGCGGGCCCCGCCGGACTGCCCGGCCGCACCCTCCTGGTGCGCCCCGGCGGATCGTACGAGGGCACCCTCGGCGACCCGGATCTGGACCGCACCGCCGCGGCCGATGCCCACGCCCTGCTGGACGCGGGCCGCAACGCCACCGTCAACATCGGCGCGGACGGCAGCCGCTGCGGTGAGCCGCTCACCCTGCTCGTCGAGGCCGCCACCCCGCCGCCGCGCCTGCTGGTGTTCGGGGCGATCGACTTCGCCGCCGCCCTGGTGCGGGTCGGCACGTTCCTCGGCTACCGGGTGACGGTCTGCGACGCACGCCCGGTCTTCGCGACCGCCCGGCGCTTCCCGGAGGCCGACGAGGTCGTCGTCGAGTGGCCGCACCGCTATCTGGAGCGCACCCCGGTCGACGGCCGCACCGTCGTCTGCGTCCTCACCCACGACGCCAAGTTCGACGTACCGCTGCTGGAGCGGGCCCTGCGCATGCCCGTCGCCTACGTCGGCGCGATGGGCTCCCGGCGCACCCACGAGCAGCGCCTGGCCCGGCTGCGCGAGACGGGCCTCGGCGCGTCCGAACTGGCCCGGCTGCACAGCCCGATCGGGCTCGACCTCGGCGCCCGCACGCCCGAGGAGACCGCGCTGTCCATCGCCGCGGAGATCGTGGCCCACCGCCACGGGGGAACGGGGCGTCCCCTTAGGGGCGTGGACGCCCCGATCCACGGTGCGCGCCCTGCGGGGCTGTGCGGGGTGTGAAGGTGTGGGCGGCTGCGCCGGGCTGCCCGGTTGTTGTGCGCAGGCGCAAACAACCCGCACACGACAACCGGGCCCCACAGAACGCACCCCGGACGGCTACCGCAGCAACTGCTCGGCCCAGATCACCTTGCCCTCGGGCGTGTAGCGCGTGCCCCAGCGCTCGGCGAACTGCGAGACGAGGAACAGCCCCCGCCCGCCCTCATCCGTCGCGGCCGCGTAGCGCAGGTGCGGGGAGGTGCTGCCCGCGTCGGAGACCTCGCATATCAGCGCCTGGTCGAGGATCAGGCGCACCCGGATGGGTTCGGCCCCGTACCGGATGGCGTTGGTGATGAGCTCGCTCAGCAGCAGCTCCGTCGTGAAGGACAGCTCCTCCAGCCCCCACGCCGCCAGCCGCCGCTGGACCGCCGCGCGCACGCCGGAGACCGCGGCGGGGTCGCTGGGCACGTCCCAGTCCGCGACGCGGTCGGCGGGCAGGACCCGCGTGCGGGCGACGAGGAGCGCGATGTCGTCGCCGGGCCGGGAGGGCAGCATGGTCTCGAAGACGTCCCGGCAGGTCTGCTCGGGGTCGCGGCCGGCCCGGGACAGGGAACGGCGCAGGAGCTCCAGGCCCTCGTCGATGTCCCGGTCGCGGTCCTCGACCAGGCCGTCGGTGTACAGCACCAGGCTGCTGCCCTCGGGGAGCGTCAGTTCCACCGCCTCGAAGGGCAGTCCGCCCAGGCCCAGTGGTGGCCCGGCCGGTACGTCGGGGAACTCCACGGTCCCGTCGGGGTGCACGACCGCGGGGAGCAGGTGCCCGGCGCGGGCCATCGTGCAGGTGCCCGTCACCGGGTCGTAGACGGCGTACAGGCAGGTCGCGCCCGCGACGGTGGTGCCCGCGGGGGCGGCGCCGTCGCCGGCGGGCCCGGAGTCGTTCTGGTCGATCCGGCCGACCAACTCGTCGAGGTGGCCGAGCAGTTCATCGGGCGGCAGGTCCAGGGTGCTGAAGTTGTGCACCGCGGTGCGCAGCCGGCCCATCGTGGCGGCCGCGTGCAGCCCGTGGCCCACGACGTCGCCCACCACCAGGGCGACCCGCGCTCCGGGCAGCGGCAGCACGTCGAACCAGTCGCCGCCCACCCCCGCCTGCGCGGGCAGGTAGCGGTAGGCGGCGTCCAGGGCGGTCAGCCGGGGCAGTTCCCGCGGCAGCAGGCTGTGCTGCAGGGTGACCGCCATCGTGTGCTCGCGGGTGTAGCGGCGGGCGTTGTCGATGCACACCGCGGCCCGCGCCGCCAGTTCCTCGGCGAGCGTGAGGTCATCCTCGTCGAAGGGCTCCGGGGCCTGCGAGCGCCAGAAGTTGGCCATCCCCAGGAGCACGCCGCGGGCGCTCAGCGGGGCGCAGATCAGCGAGTGGATGCCGAAGCCGACGACCCGGGCGCTGCGCTGCGGGTCCTGCGCCTGCCAGCCGGGGGAGTCCGCGAGCCGGGGCTCCAGGACGGCCCGGCCGCCGGCGATGCCGGCCGCCTGCGGGCTGGACGGCACGAAGAGCAGCGGGTGCCCCGCGGGGTACAGCGGGTGGTCGTCGCGGATGCCGTTCACCGCGACCCGGCGCATCTCCACCGACGGGCCCGTCAGCGGCTCGTCGCCGCGCAGCACCCGTACCGCGAGGTCCACGGTGACGTAGTCGGCGAAGCGCGGTACCGAGACCTGCGCCAGTTCCTCGGCGGTCCTGGTGATGTCCAGCGTGGTGCCGATGCCCATGCTCGCGTCGTACAGCAGCCGCAGCCGGGTCCTGGCGGTCTCGGCGCGGCCGGACAGCGCCCGCAGTTCGGTCGCGTCGCGCAGGGTCGCCACGCTGCCCGGCGGGCCGCCGTTGCGGTCGGTGTGGCGGTTGTTGAGCACCAGCAGCCGGTCGCCGGCCGGCAGCACCTCGTCGGTGGCGTCGCGGCCGGAGGCCAGCAGTTCGCAGGCCCGCTCGTCGAGCCCGAGCCCGGTGACGGGCCGGCCCTCCGCGTCGGCGGGCAGGTCCAGCAGACGTCGTGCCTCGTCGTTGGCGAGCAGCAGCCGCCGGTCGCCGTCCAGGATGAGGACGCCCTCGCGCACGGCGTGCAGCACGGCGGCGTGGTGCTCGTACATGCGCGTCATCTCGACCGGGCCGAGGCCCCTGGTCTGCCGGGTGAGGCGTCTGGCGATCAGCCAGGTGCCGCCGGTGGCCAGGGCCAGCACCGCTGCCGCGGCGCCCAGCATGACCGGCAGTTGGTCGTTGACCGCGCCGCTGACCTTGGCGATGGTGATGCCCGAGGACACCATGCCGACGACCTCGCCCCGGTCGTCGAGGACCGGCACGTTCGCCTGCACCAGCGGGCCGATGGTGCCGACGATGTTCTCGGTGACCATCCGGCCGTGCAGGACCGGTTCGATGTCCCCGACGAACTTCTTGCCGATGCGGTCGGGCTTGGGGTGGGTGTAGCGGATCCCCTGCCGGTCCGTCACCACGATGAAGTCCACACCGGAGAGCCGGCGGGCCCGTTCGGCCTCCGGTTGCAGGACCGCCGTCGGGTCGGGCGACTCCAGCGCCGCCACGATGCCCGGCGCGCTCGCGAAGGCGGTCGCCACCGCCACCGACCGGTTGCGGGCCTCCTGTTGGCTGTCGTGCCGTGCCTGGACGACGAGTTCGACGACCGCCGCGGCGACCAGCAGCACCACGACCACGACCTGCAGCAGGAAGACCTGTCCCGCCACGCTGCGTCCGGCCAGCAGCGCTCGCAGCCCCCGCTCCCTGGAGGCGCGGTGATCGCTCGGCCCGGCCATAGGGTATGTCTACACTCCCGGGCACGGCCGGGGCGCGTTACCCCCGAGTTCTTCCGGGCCGTACGGTGTCCGCATGCGCAGGACGACACCGGGGGCCGTACTGGGCCGCCGTACGCTCAACCGGGCCCTGCTGGACCGGCAACTGCTGCTGGAGCGCTCGGCCATGGGCCCCCTGGAGGCGGTCGGGCATCTGGTGGGCCTTCAGTCCCAGGCCCCGCACGCGGCGTACGCCGCGCTGTGGACCCGGCTCGACGGCTTCGCCTTCGGCGACCTGTCCCGTCTGCTGCTGGACCGCGGGGTCGTCCGGATCGCGCTGCTGCGCGGCACCGTCCACCTGGTCACCGCGGACGACGCCCTGCGGCTGCGACCGGTGCTGCAGCCGCTGCTGGACCGGCAGATCGCCCAGGGCACCTGGGGCCCGGGGGTGCGCGGCGTGGACCGCGACGAGGCCGTCGCCGCCTGCCGGGCGCTGGTCGAGGAAGAGCCGCGCACCCCGGGCGAGCTGCGCGACCTGCTCGGCCCGCGCTGGCCGGACGCCGATCCCGCCTCCCTGGTCAACGCGCTGCGCAACTGGCTGCCGCTGGTGCAGGTGCCGCCGCGCGGCGTCTGGGGGGTGTCCGGACGGACCGCGTACACCACGGCCGGGTCCTGGCTCGGACGTCCCCCTGCCGCGGCCTGCGACCCCCAGGAGCTGGTGCGCCGCTACCTGGCGGCCTTCGGCCCCGCCTCCGTCGCCGACGCGCAGAAGTGGTCGGGGCTCACCGGGTTGCGCGAGGTCTTCGCCTCGATGGATCTGCGCGGCTACCGCGACGAGGACGGCCGGGTGCTCTACGACGCCCCCGACGCCGCGGCCCTGCCCGACCCGGACCTGCCGGTGGGCGCCCGCTTCGTCGCGGATTTCGACAACCTCGTGCTCTCCCACGCCGACCGCTCGCGGATCCTCGCCCGGGAGCACGTCCGCCGGGTCATGACGGCCAACGGCATCGTCCGCGGCACGGTCCTCGTCGACGGATTCGTGGCCGGCACCTGGAGCACCGACCGGTCGCGTGGCTCCGCGGTCGTCACGGTGGCGTCGTTCGCGCCGCTCGCGGCAGCCGACCGTGACGCGCTGGAGGCCGAGGGCAGGCGGCTGCTCGCCGCCTCCGACCCGGAGGCCGACCACCACGACGTGCGCTTCGCCTGAGCGGGACGGGCGGCACGCCGGGGCCGGGCGGAGGATCCTCCGCCCGGCCCCGGCGTCTCACGCTCCCCGCCCGTTCGCCGGGCCGCCCGCGCCGTTGAGGGCCCCGGTCGCCGGGACGGCGCGCAAGGTCAGCCGCGCAGCGGCGCCAGGGCGCTGCTCCACTCGATGACCTCGTCGATGAGGGTCGACAGGCTGGCGGCCTGGTGCTCGCCGGGGGCGAACTCGCTGAAGTTGACGAAGTCGGTGAAGAGGGAGAGCGCGACCTGGGAGCGCACGTCGGCCATCTTCAGCTCGCCGGCGATCAGCCGCAGGTGCTCGGCGGCGCGGGCGCCGCCCACGGAGCCGTAGGACACGACGCCGAGCGCCTTGTGGTTCCACTCGGCGTGCAGGTAGTCGATGGCGTTCTTCAGCACGCCCGAGGTGGAGTGGTTGTACTCCGGGGTGACGAAGATGAAGCCGTCGAAGCCGGCGATCTTGGCGGCCCACTCCTTGGTGTGGGCGTTCTGGTACTGGCCCATGGCCGGCGGGATCGGCTCGTCGAGGTGGGGGAGCGGGTAGTCGGCGAGGTCCACGAGCTCGAAGGTCGCGTCGCCGGCGTGCTTGGCGGCCTGCTCGACGACCCAGTGGGCGACCTTCTCGCCGTTCCGGCCGGGGCGGGTGCTGCCGAGGATGATGCCGATCCTGGTCATGAGGCGTGATTCCCGATCTGTGCGGTGCTGGGGGTACGAATTGAAGCTTCAACTTGAAGCTTCAAGTGCACTGTAACAGATCGACTTGAAGCTTCAAGCGGTCCGATAGCCTGGGGAGCATGACGAAGAACACAGCGGTACCGCCCGCCCCCGCCGCGATGGAGCCGCGCTGGCTGCAGGGCGGCGAGCTGACCGCGTGGATGTCGATGGCCAGGGTCATGGCCCGGCTCCTGCCGGCCCTGGAACGCGAGCTGGAGCGCGACGCCGACCTGAACTGGATGGAGTACCACGTCCTCGCGATGCTCTCCGAGCAGGAGCGGCACACCATCAGGATGAGCGTGCTCGCGGACCGGGCGAGCTCGTCCCTGTCGCGGCTGTCGCACGTGGTGCGGCGCCTGGAGCACCAGGGCTTCGTCCGCCGCGAGCCGGACCCCGGGGACGGCCGTTACACCCTGGCGATCCTCACGCCCGAGGGGTACGAGAAGCTCGTGGCCTCCGCGCCCGCGCACGTGGAGTCGGTGCGCCGGATGGTCCTGGACCCGCTGGAGCCGGGCGAGCTGGAGAGCCTGGGGCCCGTCTTCGACCGCATCTACGCCGCGGTCGACGCCGCCGACCGCGGCCGCTGACATGGAGAGGGGGGGGGGGGGGGGGGGGCGGGGGGGGGCCCCCCCCCCCCCCCCCCGCCCCCCCCCCCCGGCGGCGGGGGCGGGCTGTTGGGGGGGGGGGGGGGGGGGGGGGGGGCGGCCCCCCCCCCCCCCCCCACCCCTGGCGCAGCCTGACTCATGGTCAGGAGTTCACTCGGGCCGCCGCCCCGGCGGCCGCGGTCGCCGCGACCGCGGCGGCCTTCCTCGCACGGTCGAGCCCTGACGTCGAGCTCCTCAGGATGCCGGTGGGGGGAACGCGCGGGTCACCGGTGGGGCGGCGCTTCATCCCACGCGTACGGCACGGCCTGGGCCGACGTCATCGTCGACGACCGTGAACGAGGGGCGAGTTGGCGCACGTGCACTCGTGGGACGGGTCAACCTGCTTGCTCTGTGCGGGACCCAGGCTAGGGTCGCGGCCCCCGCGCCCCAATGAGGGAACCCCCTAACCCCGGTCGCGTAGGGAAACCCCTCGGTCACCTCACGTGTCCGGCGCGCGCCGAACAGCGCCGCCGGGCCGGGCCGGCGCTCGCCTCAGCCGGCCCGGCGGCCCGCGGCCAGTCGCACGATGTCCACCCGTGAGCGGATGCCGAGCTTGCGGTAGACCCGGGTCAGGGTCGCCTCGACCGTCTTCACGCTGATGAACAGCGTCGCGGCGATCTCCCGGTTGGTGGCGCCCTCCAGGACCAGCGCGGCCACCTGACGTTCCATCGAGGCCAGCCCGTCCAGCTCCGGTGGCGCCGCCGCCGGGGGGGCCGCCGGGGCCGGGCCCACCTGCCCCAGCCACGGCAGGGCCTTCGACCGCCGGAACAACCGGCCGGCCTCGTCCAGCGCCACCCGGGCCGCCGCGCGGTTGCGCCGGTCCGCCTCCACCTGGGCCAGTGCGAAGACGGCGCGCGCCTCCTCCAGCCCGTACCCGAGCGCGACCAGCCGCTGCCGGGCCCCGTTCAGCACCGCCACCGCCCCGTCGGTGTCACCGCGGGCGGCGAGCAGCATCCCCTCGGCGCGCTCCAGGACGGCCAGGATGCTCTGCCGGCCGAGCCGCAGGGCGTGCCTGCGGGTCTCGTCGATGACCTCACGCGCCTCACCGAGCGCGCCGGTCAGCACCAGTGCCTCGGCCAGGTCGCCCTGCCAGCGGCCGCGCGCGGGCTCCGTCACGCCCATCTCGCGTTCCAGCGCGCGCACCCGGCGCAGCGCGTCCACCGCGCCCTGCGGGTCGGCGCCGACCAGCCGCGCGTGCCCGAGCGCGTACAACGCGCGTGTCATGTACGGCATGTCGCTGTCGGCCTCGGCCCGCCGCACCGCGTCCCCGGCCAGGGACAGGGCGCGCTCCACCGTGCCGCCCGCCGCCTCGGTCAGGGCCGAGATCTGCAGCGCGAAGCCCTCGCCGATGCCGGTGTCCTCGGCCAGCCGCAGGCTCTCGCGGGCCAGGTCCAGCGCCGTGCCGCAGCGGCCGGAGCGCAGCTCGATCTCGGCGAGGCTGCGCACCGAGTAGACCTCGCTCTCCACCGCGCCCCGCTGACGGGCCTCACCGGCCAGCCAGGTCAGCGCGGTGCGCGCCTCGTCGAGCTGATCGCTCATCAGCAGGTAGCGGGAGCGGATGTAGACCGGGCCGTTGTGGTTCATGGCCACGTCCGGGTCCTGCGGTTCCGCGGAGGCCTGGGCCAGGGTCGCGGCGGCGTCGGGATGCCCTACCAACGTCTCGTTGAGCGCCTTGAAGGACAGCGCCAGCAACTCGGTGCGCCGGTCGCCGGCCCGCGCGGCGAGCGCCGCCGAGCGGGCGGCCTCGGCGCGCGCCTCGTGCATCTGGCCGTCCACCAGGGCCCGCCAGGCGAGCTGGTAGCGCACCAGGCCCTGCAGCCGCGGGTCGTCGCCCGCGTCCGCCAGGGCCTGCGGGAAGACGTCGTCGACCTCGGACAGGGCCTGCCCGACCGAGTCGATCACCACGCTCCACGCCCGCACCCGGTCCGCCGGGACCGTGGCCTGCGCCAGCACCTCGCGGGCGGTGGCCCGGGCGAGCTCGGGCTCGGCGGCGGTCAGCGCGTCCTCGGCGGCCCGCAGCCGCCGCTCGTCCGCGGTGGGCACCGCGCCCTCGGGGGTGTGCCGGGCGGCCAGCAGGCCGAGCTGGGCGGCCACCGAGGGGGCGCCGCGGGCCCGGGCCTCGTCCGCGGCCTCGGCCAGGCTCGCCGCGACCCGTTCGTCCTTGCCGCTCGTCGCCAGCGCCAGGTGCCGGGCCCGCTCGATCGGGTCGCCGGCCGCCGCCGCCAGCGCGGCGTGGGCGCTGCGCCGGTCCTCCGGGGTCGCCTCCGCGTACAGCGCCGCGGATATCAGCGGGTGCGCGAAACGCACCAGGCCGGTGCCGTCGTGGTGGTCCATCTCCACCAGGCCGAGCGAGGCGGCCACGCCCGTCTCGCTCTCGGCGTTGGCGCGGCCGGCGCTGCGCAGCGTCGCAAGGGTCGGGCGGGCCCCCGCACTGGCGATGAGCAGGGTGCGGCGGGTGTCCGCGGAGAGCATCTCGAGCCGGTTGAGCACCAGGGTGCGCAGCGAGGTCGGCACCGGCAGCGGCTCCCCGGGGCGGGGCGGGGTGCGGCTCTCCGCGAGGGCGCGGCCGAGCTCCAGGGCGAAGAGCGGATTGCCGCCGCTGGTGCGGTGGATGTCCCGGACGACCGCCCGCGGCAGCCCGGCGTGACCGCGCCCGTCGAGGAGCTCGGAGACCTCCGGCCGGGACAACGGGGTCACCCGCAGCGTGCGCACGTCCTGCGGGAAGGCGCGCAGGTAGCGGTCGTGCTGGTCCTGCGGATCGGCCTCGGTGCGTACGGCGCCCAGCACCCGCACCGGCAGCTCGGCGACCCGGCGGGCCGCGAAGGCCAGCAGCTCGGCGCTGGCGGGGTCCATCCACTGCAGGTCGTCCACGACGATCAGCACCGGGCCGTCGGCGGCCAGGGCCCGCAGCACCGACAGCACGGCCAGCCGCAGCGCGAGCCCGTCCCGTTGCAGGGAGGACTCCCCGCGGCCGGTGAGCGCCGACTCCAGCGCGGCTCGCTGCGGTGCGGGCAGGCTGTCGGACACCTGGTCGGCGACCAGGCCGAGCAGATCGACCAGGGCGAGGAAGGGCAGGTGCGATTCGGACTCCGTGGCGGAACAGCGCAGCACCGTCGGCTCGCCGCCGTATTCCTCGGCGAGCGTCCGCAATACGGTGGACTTCCCGATTCCGGCAGGTCCGTACAGCAGCAGGCTGCCCCCTTGGGCCAGATGCCCGCGGGCCCGCGCGAGGACGTCACCTCGCCCGATCACCTGGTCGGGTCGGGGTCTGGCCGGCACGTCGAAGACCTGCTCCACGGTCGCCGCTCCCCTCGTGTCGTGTCCGGGACAATGTTATGCAAAGAGCCACGGAAATCCGCCGGTGCGGGCGCGGCCCTTCGACTTCCGTCCGGTGTAGGGAAATTCACCGCCGTCGCCGAATGGATGTCGTGCAATGGGCGGCACATCGGGAAACGCACGGGGGCAACGGTCTGTTGAACACCGGACCATTCGTCAGGCCGGCCCCCGTCCCGCGCGTGCCGGTGGACACACCCCGAATGATCGGTCCGATCCCGCCGGCGGTCAAACCCCAAAATAACCCTGGGTGAACCGAACATGGCGGCTTGTCCGGACTTCCGGTCCTGCCCCGCTCACGGTGCTTTGCGGGTGAACGCGCCACCGGGGAGCGGCCGGCGCGGCCGCTTTGTCGTCAATGTCGCACCGGGTCCGCACCGGGTCCGCAGCGGTCCGCGCGGGCCGGCACCTCAGGGGAGCAGGCCGGCACGGCGGGCGGCGACGACCGCCTCGAGGCGGGTGCGGGCGCCGAGCTTGCGCATGGCCGAGCGCAGGTAGCTCTTGACCGTCTCCGGGCGCAGCCCCAGCCGGTCGGCGGCGGCGGCGTTGGTGGCCCCCGTGGCCACGCACGCCAGTACGTCCAGCTCCCGGGAGGCGAGCGCCACCGGCCGCCCGGTGGGGGAGCGTTGCCCGGCACCGGCGGCGCCGGTCGCCGCCGCCAGCCGGCCGCACGCGGCGAGCAGTTCCTGCCGCAGCAGCGGATCGGCGACCCGGCCGGCCAGCGCCCGCAGTTCCCCGTGGGCCTCGCGGACCTCCTCCCAGGCCGCAGGGTCGCCCGTGGTCGGCTGCCGGCACGTCGACAGCAGGCGGTCGGCCTCGTCCCGGACCACCAGCCGCTGCTCCAGCTCGCGCGCGGCCTCCACCGCGGCGCTCACCGGGCGGTCGCCGAGCGCCAGCGGATGGCGCAGCGCACCGTAGAGCACCCCGCGCACCCGGCGCCGTACGACCACCGGCACCGCCAGGACCGAGCGCAGGCCTTCGGCGCCCACCGCCGCGTCGTACTCGTGGCTGATCACCCGCGACGTGCTGTAGTCGGTGACGGCGAGCGGCCGGGAGAGTGCGATCGTCTTGCCGCCGAGGCCGTTGCCCGCGGTGACGGTGAGCCCCTGGAGGGAGGCCGTGGCCGTGCCGGACAGCTCGGAGATCCGCAGCCGCCCCGGTTCCGGGAGCAGCCCTCCGAAGGCCACCGGCAGACCGCTGGTGCGCCTCATCCGCAGCAGCGCCGCCCGCAGCTCCGCCGCCTCGCCCGATCCCGTCACGCCCTCGCCGCTCCTTCACCCCCGTCCGGGGGTAGTGAGAGCCTCGTCACTGACAACAGGATGCTACTGAGCGGGCCGGCTACGAGGAGGACACATGACGGCAACCAGCCGGACGGAAGAGTTCCGGGAGGCCCGGGACTTCCTGCTGCGCCACCGCGAGGACTACAAGGCGGCGTACGAGGGCTTCCGCTGGCCGCGGCCCGAGCACTTCAACTGGGCGCTGGACTGGTTCGACGTCATCGCCCGCGACAACGACCGCACCGCCCTGCAGATCGTCGAGGAGGACGGCACCGAGTCGGCCGTCGCCTTCGCCGCGATGTCCGAGCGCTCGGCCCGGGTCGCGAACCGGCTCCGCGGCCTCGGGGTGGGCGCCGGCGACCGGATCGTGGTCATGCTGGGCAACCAGACCGAGCTCTGGGAGACCGCCCTGGCCGCCATGAAGCTGCGGGCCGTGGTCATCCCGGCCACCCCGCTGCTCGGTCCCGCCGACCTCACCGACCGCGTGGAGCGCGGCCGGGCCCGGCACGTGATCGTCCGCGCGGCGGACGCGGCGAAGTTCGACCAGGTGCCGGGGGAGTACACCAGGATCGCCGTCGGCGGCGCGCCCGCGGGCTGGCACGCCTACGAGGACGCGTACGACGCCCCCGCGGACTTCGCGCCCGACGGGGACACCCGCGGCGACGACCCGCTGATGCTGTACTTCACCTCGGGCACCACCGCGAAGCCCAAGCTCGTCGAACACACCCACCTGTCCTACCCCGTGGGCCACCTGGCGACGATGTACTGGATCGGGCTGCGCCCCGGCGACGTCCACCTCAACATCTCCTCGCCCGGCTGGGCCAAGCACGCCTGGTCCAACCTCTTCGCGCCGTGGAACGCCGAGGCGACGGTCTTCATCCACAACTACACGCGCTTCGACGCGGGCCGCCTCATGGCCGAGATGGACCGGGCCGGCGTCACCAGCTTCTGCGCGCCGCCCACCGTCTGGCGGATGCTGATCCAGGCCGACCTCGGCGCGCTGCGCACCCCGCCGCGCGAGGTCGTCGCCGCCGGCGAGCCGCTCAACCCGGAGGTCATCGAGCACGTGCGACGCGCCTGGGGCCTCACCATCCGGGACGGCTTCGGCCAGACCGAGACGGCCGTCCAGGTCTCCAACCCGCCCGGGCAGCCGCTCAAGCCGGGCTCCATGGGCCGTCCCAGTCCCGGCTACACGGTGGAACTCCTCGACCCCGTCACCGGCAAGCCCGGCGACGAGGGGGAGATCTGCCTCGACCTGTCCGCCCGCCCGGTGGGCCTGATGACCGGCTACGAGGGCGACCCGGAGCGCACCGCCGAGGCCATGGCCGGCGGCTGGTACCGCACCGGCGACATCGGCTCCCGCGACGCCGACGGCTACATCACCTACATCGGGCGCGCCGACGACGTCTTCAAGGCCTCCGACTACAAGATCTCCCCCTTCGAGCTGGAGAGCGCCCTGCTGGAGCACGAGTGCGTGGCGGAGGCCGCCGTCGTCCCGGCGCCCGACCCGCTGCGGCTGGCCGTGCCCAAGGCGTACGTCGTCCTGGCCGAGGGCTGGGAGCCGGGCCCGGAGACCGCCGCGGCGCTCTTCGCGCACTCGCGGGCCGTGCTCGCCCCGTACAAGCGGGTGCGGCGCATCGAGTTCGCCGAGCTGCCCAAGACCGTGTCCGGCAAGATCCGCCGCATCGAGCTGCGCCGGCGCACCGCCGAGGGTGCCGTCGGCACCGAGTACCGCGAGGAGGACCACAGGTGAGCACCCCCGCGAGCCCCGTCGAGCCGTCGTACGCGAGCGGCACCGGCACCACCGCGCTGCTCGGCGACACCATCGGCCGCAACCTGGACCGGGCCGTCGCCGCCTGGCCGGACCGCGACGCGCTGGTCGACGTCCCCAGCGGCCGCCGCTGGACCTACGCCGCGTTCGGCGCCGCCGTCGACGACGTGGCGCGCGGCCTGCTCGCCAAGGGCGTCGGCAAGGGCGACCGGGTGGGCATCTGGGCCGTCAACTGCCCCGAGTGGGTGCTCGTCCAGTACGCCACCGCCCGCATCGGCGCGATCATGGTCAACATCAACCCGGCCTACCGCGTCCACGAGCTGGCGTTCGTGCTCGACCAGGCCGGCATCGAGGTGCTGGTCGCCTCCACCGCGTTCAAGTCCAGCGACTACCGCGCCATGGTGGAGCAGGTGCGCGGCGGGTGCCGCTCGCTCACCGAGGTCGTGTACATCGGCGACCCGACGTGGGACGCCCTCGTCGAGGCCGGGGCCCACATCCCCCACGAGCAGCTCGCCGAGCGCGGGGCGGAACTGTCCTGCGACGACCCGGTCAACATCCAGTACACCTCGGGCACGACCGGCTTCCCCAAGGGCGCGACCCTCTCCCACCACAACATCCTCAACAACGGCTACTTCGTGGGCGAGCAGGTGGGCTACAGCGAGCAGGACCGGGTCTGCCTGCCGGTGCCCTTCTACCACTGCTTCGGCATGGTCATGGGAAACCTGGGCGCCACCTCGCACGGCGCCTGCATCGTCATCCCGGCACCCGGCTTCGACCCGGCGGCGACGCTGCGCGCGGTCGAGCAGGAGCGCTGCACCTCGCTGTACGGGGTGCCGACGATGTTCATCGCCGAGCTCAACCTGCCGGACTTCGCGACGTACGACCTCTCCTCGCTGCGCACCGGCATCATGGCGGGCTCGCCCTGCCCGGTCGAGGTGATGAAGCGGGTCGTCGCGGAGATGCACATGGCCGAGGTGTCCATCTGCTACGGCATGACCGAGACCTCGCCGGTCTCCACCCAGACCCGCCGGGACGACGACCTCGAGCGCCGCACCGGCACCGTCGGCCGGGTGCTGCCGCACGTCGAGGTCAAGGTCGTCGACCCGGACGGCGTGACGGTGCCGCGCGGCACGGCGGGCGAACTGTGCACCCGCGGCTACTCGGTGATGCTGGGTTACTGGGACGAGCCGGACAAGACCGCGGAGGCGATCGACGCCGGCCGCTGGATGCACACCGGCGACCTCGCCGTGATGCGGGAGGACGGCTACCTGCAGATCGTGGGCCGCATCAAGGACATGATCATCCGCGGCGGTGAGAACGTCTACCCGCGCGAGATCGAGGAGTTCCTCTACGCCCACCCCAAGATCGCGGACGTCCAGGTGGTCGGCGTCCCCGACGAGCGGTACGGCGAGGAGATCCTGGCCTGCGTCATCCTCAAGGACCCGGCGGCCGCGCTGACGGTGGAGGAGCTCGGCGAGTTCTGCCGCGGCCGGCTCGCCCACTACAAGGTGCCGCGCCACCTGCGGCTGATGGACGCCTTCCCGATGACCGTCAGCGGCAAGGTCCGCAAGGTCGAGCTGCGGGAGTCCTTCAGGCCCGCGTGAGGTCCGCGACCTGCCGCGCCACCGCCTCCGGCGGCGCGGCGGTCGTGTCGAGCACCGTCGCCGCCGCCCGCAGCCAGGGCAGGGCCTCGGCGTACTCCTCCAGGTGGTCCAGCCGCCACTGCCGGGCGCCGGTCTCCACCGTGTCCCGCTCGATCCTGCGGGTGAGGGTGGCCGGGTCGGTGTGCAGCAGGAAGTGCCGCACGGGCAGCCCGGCCCGCTCCAGCCCCGCCTCGACCTCCCGCCAGTACTCCTCCACCAGCACGGTCTGCGGCACGATCAGCGTCCCGCCGAGGTAGGCGTGCACCTGGGCGAGCGACGCCACGGTGAGCGCCCGCCAGGGGGGCCACTCCTGGAAGTCCCGTACGGGCACGGCCTCGTGCAGCACGTGCCCCAGCATGAAACCGACCTGTTCGGTGTCGAAGACGTGGGCGCCGGGGACGAGCCGCACCAGGTGCGAGCACGTCGTGGTCTTGCCCGCGCCGAAAGTGCCGTTCAGCCAGATGATCACGCCCGCCACAGTAGCCGCCGCCGTTACCCTGACAACACACCGGAGACGTACGGGAGATGGGGGCGACGGGGATGGCTCACTGGGAGGACGCCCGGCCGGGGAGCGGTGACCAGTCCGCGATCCCGGAGCTGGTGTCCGCCGTGGTCGGTGCGGGCGGGGTGGTCCTGCTGAGCTCGTTCCTGCAGGCGGTGGGGACCAGGCTCGGCGAGATCACGGCGACGCGCATGGGCGGCCGGGGCTTCTGGCGGCGCCGCGGGGCCACCGAGGAGGAACGGACGGCGGCCGCCTTCATCGCGGCGGTGCAGAAGCTCGGTTCGGTCCGGCGCGAGGGCGGCGGGGTGCTCCGGCTGGAGGACGAGGCCTCCCGCACCCGGGTGCAGGTGCACCCCTTGCTGCCGGTCGAGGCGGTCGCCCAGTTCCAGCGGCTGGACCTCGGCCATCCGGAGGTCGCCGGCCTGGAGATCGCCTGGACCGACACCCTCGGCGACCACCCGCAGGGTGTCTGGGCCACGACCGGCGGGGCCGAGGGCGCCGGCACCCGCTACCTGTGGAACGACGTCCGCCGCACGTGGGAACCCCACCGCCGCAGGCCCTGAGGGACACCGTCACCCACGGGACGACCTCCGTTCACCGGGCGGCCACAGTGCCGTCACCGGGCGCGTCGTCACGGCCGGGAGCGGTTGCTAGGGTGCGAGCTGCACTGCCGCGTGAGCCCTGTTCGGGCTGACCGCGCAGCGCGGATGCCCCTGGGGGACGGTGTGCCGAAAGCAGCCCCGGCCCACGCGGCGGGGCTGTTTTGTGCACATCTGGGTTTGGAAGGATTCATGACGGCTTCTCCCGACGGGCCGGCGCCCACGGCCGACGAGACCCCGGCGGCGCCGTCCCCCGCCGGTACGGCGCTGCCACGGCGGACTCGGAGGACGTCCGCGATCGCCGACGCATCCGCCACCACCAGCCGGAACCCCCCGGACTGGACCGGCGGCGACGCCCCGACACTGCGGGCCAGGCAGGCCGCCGCCCTTCCCGAGCGGCCCGAGGAGGCCGCGGAACCGGAGTCCTCCTACGCGGACGGCTTCGCGGCCGGGCTCGCCTTCGCGTCCCGTACCGCGCCCGCGCCCGCGCCCGCGCCCGACGAGGGGCACCTGCCGGCGACGGCTGTGGGGACGGGCCCGCAGGCCCCCGCCGCGGCGGAGCCCGCGCCTTCCCGTGCGCGCCGCAGGTGGTCCCGCCCACTCCTGCTGCTCGGCGCGGGTCTCGCGGTCGGCGTGCTGGTCTGCGTGCCGTTCCTCGTGCGGGGTTCGGGTGAGGAGGACCACGGCCCGGCCGCCGCCACCCTCGCGGACGAGGGCCCGGCCGGCGAGGCACCGGGGGGCGGCCCCGCCACCGCGAGCCCCTCCGGCGGGCGGTCACCGTCCCCCGGGGACACCGGGCGGCGGTCGCCGGAGGCCGGTTCCCGAGGCGGCCCGACCTCGACCGCCACTCCGAGCGCGACCGGGGGCAAGGCCACGGCCGGCGCCACGGGCGGGGGAGCGGCGCAGCACCCCGCCGCCGGCCCGTCCCCTTCCGCCGCGGGCTCCGGCACGGCGATCCGGAGCCACGACTCGGGCCGTTGCATCGACGGCAGCCCTCCGTGGGGCTCGCCGCTGCAGATCTGGGACTGCACGGGCAGCGCGGCGCAGTCCTGGCAGATCAAGCCGGACGGCAGCATCCGCTCCCGGGGCAAGTGCATGGACGTCGCGGGCGGTTCGCGGGACGACGGCGCGGCCGTCCAACTGGTGGACTGCAACGGCACCGGCGCCCAGCAGTTCCGCCTCAACGCCGCTCACGACCTGGTCAACGTCCAGGCCGACAAGTGCGTGGAGGCGGAGGACTCACCGGGGGTCAACGGCACCAGGCTGCGGCTGTGGAGCTGCACCGGCGCGGACGACCAGAAGTGGAGCCGCGGCTGAGGCCCGGTCCGGTGGTCCGCGCGGGCGGCGGTCAGGCGTTGTCGTTCCGCGCCAGGCACAGGACGTACTTGGTCGAGCCGTGCTCCGCCCGGAACGTGGCCACCGTGCGGGGGTAGGCGTCGCAGCGGCCGGTGTCGGCGGTGTCGTCGAAGCGCCCGACGACCTCGAACTCGGCCTTCGCGGAACCGCAGTCGACGACCGACACGTCCGGGAAGAGGACGTCGCCGCTGCTGTGGACGCAGTCGCCGACCTCGGCGTACTCGGCGTCGTCGTGGAGCACCAGCCAGCCGCCGCCGATGAGGATGACGGGTATCAGCAGGCCCAGGGCGGTGGGGCGGAGCAGGATCGGCCGGCCGGGGTCGGCGGGCGTGCCGGGGGCGCCGGGGACCGGCTCGGGCAGGCGGTTGATCTTCCAGCGCTGGAACAGGTTGACCAGCAGGGTGAGCGGGTTGAACAGCATCGAGGTCGGACTCCACCAGCCCTGCACCAGGCTGTTGGAGACCATCTCGCGGTGCTTGGCGATGCCGCAGCGCCGGCAGAACGGGGCCCGGACCTTCAGGAAGCGCATCATCACGACCATGCCCTGGTGCCCCCGGACGGTCGCCTGGACCGCCGGCACCGAGCCGCAGAACAGGCAGGAGCGTCCGTAACCGGGCACCTCCTGCCCGAAGGGCGGCAGCGGCCTCGGCCGAGCGGCCGGCGGCACCGCCTGTGCCTGCGGCTGTGCCTGCGGCTGGGGTTGGGGCTGGGACGGGTGCCGGGACTGCGCGGGCGACGGCGTCGGCGTGGTCAAGGAGATCACCTGGGGTCCGTGTGAAGCCGATGTGAAGGGCGAGCGGAACCCTACTGGTTGGTACCGACATCGATCGACCCGATTGCCGAACGGCTTTCGCGTCCCCTTCTTGACCCGCGCGCCGGGGGCGCCCTATGTTCACAGTAGTTCCGCATAACAAAAGACAACTTCCGTAATGCGGAATATGGAGCACCGGGCGCGACAACCTGGACCGCAGGACGACGCAGGAGTGACCGAATGCCTCGAATGACCGCCGCCCGAGCGGCAGTGGAGATCCTCAAGCGCGAGGGCGTGGACACCGCGTTCGGCGTGCCCGGCGCCGCGATCAACCCCTTCTACGCCGCCCTCAAGGCCTCCGGTGGCATCCAGCACACGCTGGCCCGGCACGTGGAGGGCGCCTCGCACATGGCGGAGGGCTACACGCGCACCGCCCCCGGCAACATCGGCGTGTGCATCGGCACGTCGGGGCCCGCCGGCACCGACATGATCACCGGCCTCTACTCCGCGACCGGCGACTCGATCCCGATCCTCTGCATCACCGGGCAGGCGCCCACCGCGGTGATCCACAAGGAGGACTTCCAGGCCGTGGACATCGCGGCCATCGCCGCGCCCGTGACCAAGGCGGCCACCACCGTCCTGGAGGCGGCCCAGGTCCCGGGCGTCTTCCAGAAGGCCTTCCACCTGATGCGCTCCGGGCGTCCCGGCCCGGTCCTGATCGACCTGCCGGTCGACGTCCAGCTCACGGAGATCGAGTTCGACCCCGAGACGTACGAGCCGCTGCCGGTCTGGAAGCCGGCCGCCACCCGCCGTCAGATCGAGAAGGCGCTCGCCATGATGACCGCCGCCGAGCGGCCGCTGATCGTCGCGGGCGGCGGGGTGATCAACGCCGACGCGGCCGGTCTGCTGGTGGAGTTCGCCGAACTGACCGGCACCCCGGTGGTGCCGACCCTGATGGGCTGGGGAGCCATCCCGGACGACCACGACCTCAACGCGGGCATGGTCGGCCTGCAGACCTCGCACCGCTACGGCAACGCGACCTTCCTGGAGTCCGACTTCGTCCTGGGCATCGGCAACCGCTGGGCCAACCGCCACACCGGCCGGATCGACGTCTACACCGAGGGCCGCACCTTCGTGCACGTCGACATCGAACCCACCCAGATCGGCAAGATCTTCGCCCCCGACTACGGGATCGCCTCCGACGCCGGCGCCGCGCTGCGGCTCTTCGTCGACGTGGCCGCCGAACTCAAGGCCGCCGGCGAACTGCCCGACCGCAGCGCCTGGGCCGCCTCGGCCCGGGAGCGCAAGGCGACCCTGCACCGCCGTACGCACTTCGACGACATCCCCATCAAGCCCCAGCGCGTGTACGAGGAGATGAACCGCGCCTTCGGCCCCGACACCCGCTACGTCACCACGATCGGCCTCTCCCAGATCGCGGGCGCGCAGATGCTGCACGTCTACCGGCCGCGCCACTGGATCAACTGCGGCCAGGCCGGCCCCCTCGGCTGGACCGTGCCGGCCGCCCTGGGCGTGGCGAAGGCCGACCCGGGGACGCCGGTGGTGGCCCTCTCGGGCGACTACGACTTCCAGTTCATGATCGAGGAGCTCGCGGTCGGCGCGCAGCACCGGATCCCGTACGTCCACGTCCTGGTGAACAACTCCTACCTGGGGCTGATCCGCCAGGCGCAGCGGGCGTTCGACATCGACTTCCAGGTCAACCTGGAGTTCGAGAACGTCAACTCGCCCGAGCTGGGCGTCTACGGCGTCGACCACGTCAAGGTCGCCGAGGGCCTGGGCTGCAAGGCGATCCGGGTCACCGACCCGGCCGGGCTCGGCGCGGCGTTCGAGCAGGCCAAGAAGCTCGCGGCCGAGTACCGGGTGCCGGTCGTCGTCGAGGCGATCCTGGAACGGGTCACCAACATCGCCATGAGCGTCACCAACGACATCGGCAACGTCGTGGAGTTCGAGGAGCTGGCCACCGAACCCGGTCACGCGCCCACCGAGATCATCCCGCTCACGGGCACCTGAGCCCGGGCCCGACCGCGCCACCGGCCGCCCCGCCCTGACCTCCCGGGCGCGGCGGCCGGGCTCCACGACCGCCCCGGGAGGGCCCCGGCGGCTCGCTAGAGCGGCCCGAACAGCCAGTTGCCGGGGGCCTCGGGGTCGGTGCCGATGTAGTAGGCGCGGATGGCCGCCACCAGCTCGGCCGTGCTCACACACCCGTCGCCGTCGGTGTCGATGCGGTTGAAGGCGGCGGCGATGTCCGTGACGGGCGTGTTGAAGGCCCGCTGCAGGACCTCGAACTCCCCGCGCACGACGTGGCCGTCGCCGTCGGTGTCGCACAGATGGGCGACGGCCTCGGCCGCCGGGTGGAAGACCGGGTCGAAGGCCGGTCCCTCGATGAAGGCCTTGGTCATGCCGTGGTGGTACTCCGCGGAGGACAGCCGGCCGTCGCGGTCTCTGTCGGCGTACGCCGCCAGCTCCGCCCAGACGGCGTCGAGCCGTACCGCCACCGCCTTTCCCTTGGGCGAGGTGGGGGACATGCCGAAGCCGTGGATCAGCCGCGCGCCGACGTCCTGGAAGTCGGCGCGCTCGGCATATCCGTTGCCGTCCGTGTCCAGACGGCGGAAGGATTTGTCGAGCTTGCGCTTCAGAAGGGCCGTAGACATCGCTGCGTCCTTGACGTAGTCCTGGGGTTGCCGTACGGAGGGGGAACCTCTCGATACTCCCCCGGGAGCGGCGGTCGCGCGACCCGAGTGACCACGGACGGTGAAGGGCGGGGCTGAGCTCGTCCCGGCTCAGGGCGTGGCGTGCGGGCCCGTCCTGATCAGGACGTCGGCGGCGTCGTTGACCGGCTGCGGCGTGCCGGTGAGGTCCATGACGAAGAGCGGCACCCCCAGCCGGTCCGCGCGCAGCCGCGCGTCATGGGCGTAGCCCGCCAGGGAGAAGAAGGCGCCGGTGGAGTCCTCGTTGAGGCAGTTGAGCCAGAGGGTCTCCACCTCCCGCAGCGGTGTCGGCCGCGTCGTCGGGTCGACCTGGGCCACGACACCCTCACCGCGCAGGTCGATGCCGTTGGCCGAGCGGTCCTCCGCGGAGCGTACGCCGGCGAAGCCGAGCCACTTCAGGTACTGCGCGGCGGCGGTGACCGCGTCCCGCGCGGTACGGATGGTCACCGGCCGGAACGGCGGCCGCGGCGCGCGCGCCACGGGCCCGGGGCCGGGCTGCCGCACCGGCGGGACGGGGCGCCGCTCGGGCATCCGCAGGGCCCGGGTGTCCACCGGCAGCCGGACCACCGCCCCGCAGTCGCAGCCGAGTTCGGGCTGCGGCCACTGCTCGTCGCGGCCGCAGTCCGGGCAGCGCATGGCCACCCACGAGTCGTCCCAGGACCGGTGGCGGATCTGCAGCGGGATGCCGCCGCGCAGGATCGGCAGGGCCAGCGGTGTGCCGCAGGCGCAGGGGAAGGTGGGTGCGGTGTAGGCGTGCTCCCGGCGGCAGGCCGGACAGCGCACGGGCACGCTCTCTGCCATGGTTCGCGACTCCTGGGCGGTGCGGCGGTGCGGCGGCGCAGGGTGCTCGCCGGGACGGTCCTGCCGTCCATGGTCCCGCACGGGGAGCCCGTCGTGCACCCGTCTTGCCGTCCCGGTCGCGCCGGTGCACGCAGCCGCCCGGGGACCCGCTCCGCGTCCGGCCCGGCCGCGGAACGGGTCCCCGGGCGGGGACCGGTCCGCGCCGCCTCGACCTACCCCTCAGAAGTTCTCGGCGGCGCGGACGTTCGTGGTTCCGGGCGGCGGCGCCCCATCGGGCGCGACAGGACAGGTCGGGGCGCCGCCGCCCGGAAGTCGGGGGTCAGCCGGTGACCGGGAGACCGGAAAGGCGCTCCACGCCGCGCAGCAGGGCGGAGTGGTCCAGGCCGCCGTCGCCCTGGGCCCGCAGTGAGGCGACGAGGTTCGCCACGACCGAGCCGACGGGCAGTGCGGCGCCGACGTTCCGGGCGGCGTCGGTGACGATGCCCATGTCCTTGTGGTGCAGGTCGATGCGGAAGCCGGGGGCGTACGCGCGGTCGAGGAAGTTGCGCTTCTTGCGGGTCAGCACCGTGGATCCGGCCAGGCCGCCGCCCAGCACCTCCAGGGCCGCGGTGAGGTCGACGCCGGACTTCTCCAGGAAGACCACGGCCTCCGCGCACGCCTGGATGTTGACCGCGACGATCAGCTGGTTGGCCGCCTTCACGGTCTGGCCGGCGCCGTGCGGACCGCACAGGACGACGGTCTTGCCAAGGGCGTCGAAAAGGGGCCGCGCCTCGTCGAAGTCGGCCCGCGCCCCGCCGACCATGATCGACAGCACCGCCTCGACGGCTCCCGCCTCGCCTCCGGAGACGGGGGCGTCCAGGACCCGGATGTGCCTTTCGGCCGCGGCCTTCGCCAGGTCGACGGAGGTCTGCGGGGTGATCGACGACATGTCGATCAGGAGCGCGCCCGGCCGGGCGTTCGCCAGGATGCCGTCCTCGCCGTAGGCGACGGCCTCCACCTGGGGGGAGGCGGGGACCATGGTGACGACCACGTCGGCGTCCTTCACGGCCTCCGCGACCGAGGCGGCGGGCGTGCCGCCGGCCGCGGCCAGGCGGTCGAGCTTGTCCTGCTCCAGGGTGTGGCCGGTGACGGAGTACCCGGCCTTGATGAGGTTCTCCGACATCGGGGAGCCCATGATGCCGAGGCCGATCCACGCGACCGCGGGAAGTGTGGTGGTCATGATGTCCTCTCCGGATTACTTGTCGGCGTCGGCGAGCCAGTCGAAGGAGGCGGCGCTGCCCTGCGCGCCCGGCTTGTACTCCAGCCCCACCCAGCCGTCGTAGCCCCGGTCGCGCAGCCGGTCCAGGAGGGCGGACAGCGGCAGGGAACCCGTGCCGGGCGCGCCGCGGCCGGGGTCGTCGGCGATCTGGACGTGGCCGGTGCGGTCCGCGTAGGCGTCGATGACGGCGGGCAGGTCCTCGCCGTTCATCGACAGGTGGTACAGGTCCAGCAGGAACCTGGCGTTGCCCAGGCCGGTCTCGGCGTTGACCTTGTCGACCACCTCGACCGCGGCGGCCGCGCTCACCAGCGGATAGCGCGGCGACTCGGGCTTGTTGAGGGCCTCGACCAGCAGCACCGCGCCGACCCGGTCGGCCGCGTGCGCGGCCCGCACCAGGTTCTCCAGGGCGAGTTCGTCCTGCGCCTCGGGACTCACGCCGTCCACCCGGTTGCCGTACAGCGCGTTGAGCGCCGTGCAGCCCACCGAGCGGGCGAAGTCGGCGGCGACGTCGATGTTGGCGCGGAAGCGCGCGGACTCCTCGCCCGGCACGGACAGGGCGCCGCGGTCGGGGCCGGGCAGTTCGCCCGCGTAGAAGTTCAGCCCCACCAACTGGGTGCCGGCCTCCTCCAGCGCGCCGCGCAGCGCGTCGAGTTCGGCCTGCGGAGGGGTCGGCATCCGGGTCCACGGCCACCACAGCTCGACCGCGGAGAAGCCGGCCGCGGCGGCCGCCGCGGGGCGCTCCAGGAGCGGGAGTTCGGTGAAGAGGATCGAGAGGTTCACATCGAAGCGCGTGGAGTCGAAGCCCATCACATGCGCCCTTCCGTATTGCGGAAAGTAGTTTCTACTTAACGGAAGACTCCATGAGCCGGCGGGCGGCTGTCAAGGGGGATGTTCCGGAAAGCCCCTGACCAGCTAGGTTGTGGACGTGCGCCTGAAACTCGAATTCACCACCGAGCCGTTCGACCTGGACGAGCCCCCGCGGCACGCCGTGGTGGGGCGTGAGGTCCTGGAGGCGGCCGGGCTGGACGCCGTCGACGTCGGGCCCTTCGGCAACTCGGCCGAGGGCGGCACCGAGCAGGTGGTCGCCGTGGTCGGCGATCTGCTGCGGCGCACCCTGGAGGCCGGCGCGACCCGGGTGTCGCTGCAGGTCAACGTCGTGGGGGAGGCGGACCGGTGACCGGGCCGGTCGAGCATCCGCTCAGCGCGGCGATCAAGCCGCTCGCCGACGCCATGGGCGCCGAACTGGTGCCCCCGGGCGAGGCGCGTGGTGACGACGTCGTGCTCAGCTGGGAGGGCGCGGAGGTGGTCGCCGTACGGCTGCCGCACCTCGCGGACTCGCTCGACCACATCCTGGCCGACCTCGAGCGCCGGCACGGCAAGGCGCTGTCCGAGCTCGGGCGCAAGGAGAAGCAGACGGTCGTCCGCATCCTGGAGGAGCGCGGCGCCTTCTCGGTGCGGCACGGGGTGGAGACGGTCGCGTCGGCGCTCGGCGTGAGCCGCTTCACCGTCTACAACTACCTCAACAGGGAGAACGCGGCGAAGGAAGGCCGCTAGCCGTCCCGAGGCGTCCGTCCGGGCGTCATCGGCGCCATTTTTCAACAAACTGTTGACGTCACGTGGTGCGGGCTCCTAGCGTGCCGTTGTGACTTCCAGCCCATCCCCGGGCCTGGCCCGGCTCAACGCCGCCGGCGGACCGGAGGCGGTCGCGCTGCTGCACGAGGTCTGCGCCAGCCGCTCCTGGGGCGCCGCCGTCATGGCGGCCCGCCCGTACGACACCCTCGACGCGCTGCTCGCCGCCTCCGACACCGCGACGGCCGGCCTCACCGCAGGCGACCTGGCCGAGGCGATGGCGGGACACCCGCCGATCGGCCGCCCCCGGCCCGGCGACCCGGTCTCCGCCCGCGAACAGGGCGGGGTGCGGGACTCCGAACGCGAGGAACTGCTCGCACTGAACCTCGCCTACCAGGAGCGGCACGGCCACGTCTTCCTCATCTGCGCCACCGGCAGGACCGGGGAGCAGATGCTGGCCGCGCTCAAGGAGCGCACCGGCAACGACACCGGCACCGAACGCGAGATCGTCCGCACCGAACTGGGGAGGATCAACCGCATCAGGCTCACCCGGCTCGTCGAGACCGCCGCAGAGGACCCCTCATGACCTCCGTCTCCACGCACGTCCTGGACACCAGCGCCGGCCGCCCCGCACGGGACGTCGCCGTCGCCCTGTCGGTGCGCACCGGAAGCGGGGCCCCCTGGGTGCCGCACGGCGCCTCGGCGACCGACGCCGACGGCCGCTGCAAGGACCTGCCCGACCCGCCGGAGGGCACGAGCCACGTACGGCTGGAGTTCGCCACCGAGCCCTACCTCTCCCGTCAGAGCACCGCCCACCGCAGTCGAGCCGAGGACCAGCAGGACGCCCCCCGCACCAGGGACAGCGGAGCCTTCTTCCCGGAGGTGGCGATCGTCTTCGCCGTCGAGCCGGGCGAGCACTACCACGTACCGCTGCTGCTCAACCCGTTCGGCTACTCCGTATACCGAGGGAGCTAGCACCGACATGTCGCCCACCCGACTCGGCCAGAACCAGTACGGCAAGGCGGAGACCCGCGTCGTCCGCGTCACCCGCGACGGCGGGACCCACCACGTCAGGGACCTCAACGTCTCGGTCGCCCTCTCCGGCGCCATGGACGACGTCCACACGTCCGGCAGCAACGCCGCCGTACTGCCCACCGACACCACCAAGAACACCGTCTTCGCCTTCGCCAAGCAGTACGGCATCGACTCCCCCGAGCAGTTCGGCATCCACCTCGCCCGGCACTTCGTCACGAGCCAGGGGTCCATCGAGCGGGCCAGGATCCGCATCGAGGAGTACGCCTGGGAGCGGATCACGCAGGAGCACTCCTTCGTCCGCGGCGGCCGGGAGACCCGCACCACCGAGGTCACCTTCGACGGCGGGCGGTGGCAGGTCGTCTCCGGACTGAAGGACCTCGTGGTCATGAACACCACCGACTCCGAGTTCTGGGGCTTCGTCAAGGACCGCTACACCACGCTGCCGGAGACCCGTGACCGCGTCCTCGCCACCGAGGTCAGCGCCCGCTGGCGGTTCGGCTGGACCAGCGACGAGGACCCCGCCCCGCCCTGGGAGGAGTCCTGGCCCGAGGTCCGCCGCCACCTCCTCGACGCCTTCGCCGGCACCTACTCGCTCTCCCTGCAGCAGACGCTGTACGCGATGGGCGACCGGGTCGTCGAGCACCGTCCCGAGATCGACGAGGTGCGGCTCTCGCTCCCCAACAAGCACCACTTCCTCGTCGACCTCGAGCCGTTCGGCCTGAAGAACGACACCCCCGACAGCGCGGTGTACTTCGCGGCCGACCGCCCCTACGGCCTCATCGAGGGCACGGTCCTGCGCGCCGGCACCGAGCCCCGCATCCCGGTGACGGACTGAGAGGGCCCGCCATGACCGCCGCAGCAGAGCGCATCGTCATCGAGAACTGCGCCGTCGCCACCGTCGACGCGCACGGCACGGAGCACCCGGCCGGCCACGTCGTCGTCGCCGGCAACCGCATCGAGTCCGTCGGCGCGGGCCCCGCCCCCGCCGCACTCGACGGCGTCGTACGGAGGGTGGACGGTACCGGTCACCTGCTCACCCCCGGCCTGGTCAACACCCACCACCACTTCTACCAGTGGCTCACCCGGGGCCTGGCCACCGACCACAACCTCTTCGACTGGCTCGTCGCCCTCTACCCCGTCTGGGCCCGCATCGACGAGCGGATGACCCACGCGGCCGCCCAGGGCTCCCTGGCGATGATGGCCCGCGGCGGGGTCACCACCGCCATGGACCACCACTACGTCTTCCCGCGCGGCACCGGCGACCTGTCCGGCTCCATCATCCGGGCCGCCTCGGACATGGGTGTGCGCTTCACCCTCGCCCGCGGCTCGATGGACCGCGGCGAGTCCGACGGTGGCCTGCCCCCGGACTTCGCCGTCGAGAGCCTCGACGAGGCGCTCGCCGCCACCGAGGAGACGATCGACCGGCACCACGACGCCTCCCCCGACGCCATGACGCAGATCGCCGTCGCGCCGTGCTCGCCGTTCTCGGTCTCCACCGAACTGCTGCGCCAGGGCGCCGGACTCGCCCGGCGCAAGGGCGTGCGGCTGCACACCCACGGCAGCGAGACGGTGGAGGAGGAGCAGTTCTGCAAGGAGCTGTTCGGCATGGGGCCGACGGACTACTTCGAGTCCACCGGCTGGCTCGGCGAGGACGTGTGGATGGCGCACTGCGTCCACATGGGCGACTCGGACATCGCCGCCTTCGCCCGCACGCGGACCGGTGTCGCCCACTGCCCGTCCTCCAACGCCCGCCTGGCCGCCGGCATCGCCCGCGTCCCCGACATGCTCGCCGCCGGCGTCCCGGTCGGCCTCGGCGTGGACGGCACCGCGTCCAACGAATCGGGCGAGCTGCACACCGAGCTGCGCAACGCGCTGCTCATCAACCGCCTCGGCGCCCACCGCGAGGCCGCACTGACCGCCCGTCAGGCACTGCGGCTGGGCACGTACGGCGGCGCCCAGGTGCTCGGCCGGGCCGCGGAGATCGGTTCCCTGGAGCCGGGCAAGCTCGCCGACCTCGTCCTGTGGCGGATGGACACCCTCGCCCACTCCTCGATCGCCGACCCGGTCACCGCGCTGGTCCTCGGCGCGGCGGCCCCCGTCACCCTCTCCCTGGTGAACGGCCGGCCGGTGGTGGAGGACGGCCGGCTCGTCACCGCCGACGAACAGGCCATCGCGCGCGCCACCCGTGACGAGGCCCGGCGGCTTGCGCGGATCGCGGGCCTGGCGGGCTGACCGCCGCGGTCCTGCGCTGACCCCGGCCGGGGGAGGGACGGCCCCCCGGCCGGTGCCGGGCCCCGCCCTGCCCGGCGGGGCCCGGCGTTCGGCGTGCCCCGGCCGCCTGCGCCGGGGCCGCTTGTGCCCGGTCTAGCGGGCCGCCGGGCCGCGGCCCTGGGAGCGGCCCTGGGCCTCGCGCCGGACGGCGCCGCCGCGGGCGACGGTGTAGAGGTCCGTCGGCACCGGCCAGCCCTTCTGCCCGGCGTGGTCGCCGTTGAGCCTGCGGGCCCACTTGCTGTAGTCGGTCTCCAGACCGTTCCCGGTGATGCGGATGCCGGGCGGCACCATCCGGGCGGCGCCCGAGGCCGGCTCGGCCACGGTGTGCCGCAGGGTGACGAACAGGGCCTGGTTGGCAGGGTGGTCGGGTCCGGCGTCCAAGTGCAGGGCGACGACCTCCCGGCGCACCGGCAGCCAGAGCCGCAGCGCGGCCCGGGCCGACCGGGGAAGCGTGAACTCCTGCCGGGTCGCGGCGGTCCGGCCGGGCAGGTTCACGGTGAGCCGGATGCGGGACTCCTGCGCGGACAGGTCGGTGACGTCGGCGGCCACCAGGCCCTCGCGGGGCACCGCCGTCGCCCACAGCACCTCCAGCGCCGCCAGCAGCCGCAGCCGGTACGGCTCGCGGCGCGGCTCCACGGGGGTGCTCAGCGCCCGGCGCAGCACGATGTGCCCGGTGAAGTCCAGGGGCTCCTTGGTGTGCTTGGACCACGGGCGCATCCCGCGGGCCTGCCACCCGAACGGGGGGCGCCCGGCCGCCCGGTTGAGGTCGGCGATGCCGTCCATGATGTCGCGCTGGCTCGCCGGGGTGAGCTCCCTGCCCACCTGCCCGGCCCGGGTGCGGTACAGGCCTGCCGCGATGCGTCCGAGCACGGTCTCCGGCCGGCCGGGGTGGCCGAGGACGGCGTCGTCGAACAGGCCGTCGAGGCTGCGCAGCGCCTGCGACGGTACGTCGGCGGCCGCCCGTTCCAGCACGGCGGTGGCCTTCCTCAGCCGTTCCTCCCGGGAACGGGACGTGGCGATGTGCGGGTCGGCGAGGGCACGTTCCAGGACGGCGCGGAGCTGGCGGAGGGCGGGCGCGTTCACGGCAGCAGGGTAGGGGCCGGCGCTGACAGACGGGTGGGGAAAAGTAATGCGAGGGTCGAGAACAGCGCGCGCCGCGGGCGCCCCAGGCCACGGAGCCGGGCGGTTCAGTCCCGGCAGACCGCCAGGAGCGCCATGTCGTCGTTGCGGGGGCCGCCGGTGTGCGCGTGGACGTCGTCCAGGAGGGCGTCGAGCAGCTCGGCGGGGCCGGTGAACGGCACCCCGGCCAGCCGGGTGACGGGGTCGTAGAAGGTGCCGTCGGCGTCGCGCGCCTCGGTCACGCCGTCGGTGTGCATCAGCAGGGCCGAGCCGGGCGGGAAGGGGACCGTGTCGGCCTCGTCGGTCACGTCGCCGAGGCCCATGCCCAGGGGCAGGGCGTGACCGGCGGGTTCGGCGTAGCGCACGGTGCCGTGGTGCAGGACCAGCGGGGGCGGGTGGCCGCGGTTGACCAGGCGCAGTGCGGTGCCGCCGGGCGGGAACTCGGCGAGGACGGCGGTGGCGAACCACTCCAGGCGGTCCATGCCCTCGCGGCGTTCGGCCTCGCGCCACAGCGCCCGGTCCATCCGTGTCGCCACCCCGGCGAGGGTGGGTTCCTCGTCGGCGGCCATGCGGAACGCGCCGAGCACCACGGTGGCCGCCTCCACGGCCGCCATGCCTTTGCCGCGCACGTCGCCCATGATGCAGCGCAGCCCGTAGGGCGTTTCCTGGACGGCGTAGAGGTCGCCGCCGATCTCCGCCTCGGCCTCCGCGGTCTCGTAGCGGGCGGCGATGCGGTACGGCCCGACGCGCCGCGGTGGTTCGGGCAGCACGGCCCGTTGCACGGCGGCGGCGACGCTGCGTGCGGAGCGCAGCCGGACGTCCCGGATGTGGAGCAGGCGGTTGATGAACACGGCGACGACGGCGACCGCGCTGATCGACAGCAGTTCGCTGATGCCGCCGGGGCCGCTGATGTAGCCGAAGTGGCTGAGGATGCCCGCGTCGGCGGCGACGGCGCCCAGCCCGACCAGCACGGTGCCGGTCAGGGACATCAGGGGGGCCGCGAGCATGGGGGCCACGGAGTAGAAGGCGGTGGCGCTGAACTGGGCGGGGGTCAGGTAGTCGACCAGGAAGCCGCCGACGAGCAGCACGACGGGGAGCAGCCGGACGTACCGCAGTACGTCGCGTCCTTCGTCGGTGAGGTCCTCGCCCCCACTCGCCACGCGTGTGCTCCTGCCGTCGCTCTCGGGTCGCCGGACTGGGTCCAAGGGTCCCCGTGGTCCCGTCGCCGGGCCAGCCGTGGCGGTCCCCGCGGGTGAACGGCGGGGTGGCCGCCGGGCTCCGGGTAGCGCGCCGTGGCCGCTCGGGCGAGGCTGGGGGCACGACCCGTGAGCACAGGGAGCAGCAGCGATGATCCGCACCGACGCCCTCAACGAGCCGGCCGTCCGCGCCTTCGTCTCGGCGGTGAACGCCGGGGACCGCGAGGCCTTCGAGGCCGCGCTCACCGAGAACGCGACGATGTCCGACGACGGCTCCGACCGCAACCTGAAGGAGTGGGCGGACCGCGAGATCTTCGAGTCCCACGGTCACATGGACGTGCAGTCCCAGGACTCGGCGGGGCTCACCCTGATCGCCGACTACCGCAACGACGCGTGGGGCGAGATGCGCACCAAGTGGCGCTTCACCGTGGACGACGGCAAGGTCAGCCGTTTCGACACCGGCCAGGCCTGAGCGGGCCGGCCGGGCGGTTCAGCCGCCCGTCCCTTCGCGGTACGCCAGCAGGTAGCGCCAGAACAGCAGGCGTCGGATGCGGCTGCCCGGCAGCAGTTGTGCCGCTTCGGTGCGGATCTGCGGCAGGGGTGTGCCCGGTGGGTGTACGGGTGCCCGGACTGCTTGCGGGTGGTGGCCGCGGATCCGGTCGGCGGTGGCGACGGCGAGCCGGGCGGCGGCGTTGACGGGGACGGCGGCCAGGCTGACCGCCCAGTCGGCGGGGGTGCGCTCGGGGTAGCAGCCCAGGACGAGCAGGGTCCCGCCGGGGGCGAGCGCGGCGCGCAGCGCGGTGACCGTGCCGAAGGGCACGTGGTGCAGGCTGGCCAGGCAGGTGATGAGGTCGTAGTGGGCCGTGGGGAGGTCCACGCGGGTGATGTCGGCGACGCGGAAGGTGACCCCGGGCGCGGTCCCGGCCGCGGCCACGGCTTCCGGGGAGGCGTCGATCGCGTCGACCCGCAGTCCGCGGGCGGCCAGGCGGCGGGCGAAGCGGCCGGTGCCGCATCCGACGTCCAGGGCGGTGAGGGCGCCGGGCGGGACCTTGCGCAGGAGCAGCCGGTGGTAGTGGTCGTTGTGGTCAAAGGGCATGTGGCGTCCCCCTCCAGGCCGTGAGGTCGGCGAAGAGCTCGGCCGTGCCCTTGGCGAGGGCGCGCAGCGGGACGCCGGCCTTGGCCGCGTACCGCGTCTTCATGTCGAGGCGGCCGGAGTCGGCCGTCGCTGCGGCCGGTTCGCTGCCCTCGGCGGCGTCGAGGCTGAGCATGGGGTACGGGCCGGGGATGGGCCCGTCCGCCTCGACGTCCACCGGGATGTGCAGGCTGGGCCGCACGGCGCGCGGTCGTGGTGCTGGCATGCCGACGATCATGCCAGCGCCCCCTGGCCCGGTGCGTGTGTTTTCCCGGGGACGGCCGGCACGTGCGGCGGGGGTGACGCGCGGGCCCCGGCGGGTGCGGCCGGGGTCCCGCGCGGGAGGGTCAGTCGAGCAGTTCGTACGCGGGCAGGGTGAGGAAGTCGACGTAGGTCTCGTCGAGCGCCGTCTTCAGCAGCAGGTCGTGGGCCTGCTGCCAGCGGCCCGCGGCGAAGGCCTGTTCGCCGATGTCCTCGCGGATGGCGGCGAGTTCCCGGCCGGCCAGGGAGCGTACGAGGTCGGCGGTGGCCTTCTCGCCGTTGTCGGCGAAGACGACGCCCGCGTTGACCCACTGCCAGATCTGGGAGCGGGAGATCTCGGCGGTGGCGGCGTCCTCCATGAGGTTGAAGATGGCGACGGCGCCCATGCCCCGCAGCCATGCCTCGATGTAGCGGGTGCCGACCTGGACGGCGTTGCGCAGTCCCTCGTAGGTGGGCTTCGCCTCCAGGGAGTCGACGGCCAGCAGGTCGGCGGCGGTGACGTGGACGTCCTCGCGCAGCCGGTCCTTCTGGTTCGGCCGGTCGCCGAGGACGGCGTCGAAACAGGCGCGGGCGATCGGCACCAGGTCGGGGTGGGCAACCCAGGAGCCGTCGAAGCCGTCGTGGGCCTCGCGGTCCTTGTCGGCCTTGACCTTCTCGAAGGCGACCGCGTTGACCTCGGCGTCGCGCCGGGAGGGGATGAAGGCGGCCATGCCGCCGATGGCGTGGGCGCCGCGCTTGTGGCAGGTGCGGACCAGTAGTTCGGTGTAGGCGCGCATGAAGGGCGCGGTCATCGTCACGGCGTTGCGGTCGGGCAGGACGAAGCGCTCGCCGGCGTCGCGGAAGTTCTTGACGATGGAGAACAGGTAGTCCCAGCGGCCCGCGTTGAGGCCGGAGGCGTGGTCGCGCAGCTCGTGGAGGATCTCGTCCATCTCGAAGGCCGCGGTGATCGTCTCGATGAGGACGGTGGCGCGGACGGTGCCCTGTGCGATGCCCAGGTGGTCCTGGGCGAAGACGAACACGTCGTTCCACAGGCGGGCTTCGAGGTGGGACTCGGTCTTGGGGAGGTAGAAGTAGGGGCCCTTGCCCTTGGCGAGCAGGCGCCGTGCGTTGTGGAAGAAGTACAGGCCGAAGTCGACGAGGGCGCCGGGGACGGGCTCGCCGTCGACGGTCAGGTGGCGCTCGTCGAGGTGCCAGCCGCGGGGGCGGGTGACGACGGTGGCGAGTTCCGTCTCGTCCTTCAGGGCGTAAGTCTTGCCCTCGGGGGAGGTGAAGTCGATGCGGCGTTCGTAGGCGTCGATGAGGTTGACCTGGCCCCCGATGACGTTCTCCCAGGTGGGGGCGGAGGCGTCCTCGAAGTCGGCGAGCCAGATCCGCGCGCCGGAGTTGAGGGCGTTGATGGTCATCTTGCGGTCGGTGGGGCCGGTGATCTCCACCCGGCGGTCGTCGAGCGCGGCGGGGGCGTCGGCGACGCGCCAGTCGCCCTCGCGGATGTGGGCGGTCTCCGGGAGGAAGTCCAGGGTGCCGGTGCGGGCGATCTCGGCGCGGCGGTCCTTGCGCTTGGCGAGGAGTTCGGTGCGGCGGGGCGCGAACCGGCGGTGCAGTTCGGCGAGGAAGGCGAGCGCCGCGTCGGTGAGCACCTCCTCCGCGCGCTCGACGGGGGGTGCGGTGTCGGCGACGACGGCGTGCGGTGCGGTCCCTGGTGCGGACATGAACCTGACTCTCCTCTTGCCGATGAGGGGTGCCGTGCGGCCGGGGGAGCCGGGCGGCCTCCGCGTTCCGGCCCTGGCACGGGGTGCCGGACGGGGCGGTTTTCGGCTGCGAGGCGCGCCGACCGTACGGGCGCTTCTGCTGGGTGGAGCATAGTTTTTGCATGGTGGAAGTTCAACGTTTTGTGGCACCCGGTGCAGGGGGCTCCGGCGGGTGCGCCAGCAGCCACAGGTCGTCGGGGGTGTCGATGTCGGCGGGGACCGCGACGTCCCCGCACTCGACGCGTGCGATCGCCTCCTCGTGCCGCCTCAGGTAGGAGCGTGCCCCCTGGTCCCCGGCCGCACTCGCGGCGATCGCCGCCCAGTGGGCCGCGCCCAGCAGGATCGGGTGGCCCCGCCTGCCGCCGTACGTGGCGCAGGCGAGGGTGAGCGGCGAGGCGTAGGCGGCCACCACCCGGGCCACCGCCGTGGCGCCGATCCCGGGCTGGTCCACCAGTGCCACGACCACGGCCGGCGCGCCGGTGCCCGCCAGTGCCTCCAGGCCGGCGCGCAGCGAGGAGCCCATGCCCTGCTCCCAGTGCGGGTTCACGGTGACGCCGTAGTCGTCCAGGGCGGCCTGTCGGCGCACCTGCGCGGCGGCCGCGCCCAGCACGATGTGCACCGGGCCGCAGCCGCCGGCGCGCAGGGCCCGCGCCGCGTGCTCGACCAGCGGCCGGCCGTCGTACTCCAGCAGCGCTTTCGGGCGGCCGCCCAGCCGCCTGCCGCCGCCGGCCGCCAGCAGCAGCCCGGCGACGGCGCCCGTGCCCGCGTCACGTTCCATGCTCCCTGGATACCGTGGACGGGGAGCGGGGGAAAGGACCGGCCATGACGCGCTGGATCATCGCCGTACGTCACGGCGAGAGCGAGGCGAACGCGGCCTTCGCCCGCGGCAGGTCCCTGGACGGGGTCAGGGACGCCGATGTGGCGCTGACCGCGCTCGGGCAGGAGCAGTCGGCCCGGCTCGGCCGCGACCTGCTGGCCCTGCCGGGCGCCGAGGCGCCCGGCCGCGTGCGATGCTCACCCTTCGAGCGGGCCCGGCAGACCCTGCGCGCCGTCGAGGAGGCCGGTACGGCCGCGGGCCGCGAACGGCCGCCCGTCACCTACGACGAACGCCTCCGGGACCGCGGCATGGGCCTGCTGGAACTGCTCACCCCGCAGGGGGTCCGCGAGCGCTTCCCCGAGGAGGCGCGGCGGCGCGAGCGCGAGGGCGAGGCGGCCTACCGCCCGCCGGGCGGGGAGTCGCCGCGGGACGTCGAGGCCCGCGTCGGGGACTTCCTTGCGGACGCCGTCGCCCGCCCGGGGCCGCCCCTGCTGCTCGTCACGCACGACGCGGTGGTGCTGGCGCTGCGCCGGCTGCTCGGGCCGCCGCCGCCGGGTGACGCGCGCGTGGTCAACGCCTCGATGGCCCGGTGGCGGCGTGACGGCGCGGGGCACTGGGAACTCGTGGACTGGAACCGAACCGCGGCCCCCGGACGTTAATGTCGGCAAGTCGTCACGTGAGGCAGGAAGTTACGGCGGATTTCGCTCTCCGTATAGCGAGGGAAGCGCTCCGTCGCGTTTACTGTCCTCCCCGATACGGCGGACCGGATGGGGCCGGCCGTCCATGGGAATCACCGGGGGCCTACCTGTGGGGGACGTATCTGTGGTGAAGGACATGGCCGCCCGCGCGGCGGTCGACGACGAGGGGACCCTCGACCCGAGGGTGACCGCCCTGCGGGCCGCGGTCGCCCGGTGTCGCCGTGAACTCGCCGGGTACCGCGCCAACTTACCGGACCGGCACATCGCCGAGGACGAGCTCTCCGCGCTGGCCGCCGCCGCGGCCGCCGGCGTTCCGGACGTCCTGCGGCTGCGTCGCGGCCTGCTCGTGATCGCCGGGGCGCTCGGCTCCGTCAGCGCCCTGGCCGGTGCCCTCACCGAGGTCCGGCGGGCGATCGAGCTGTTCGGCACCCCGCGTCCCGAGTGACGCGGGGTGCCCGCGGGGCCGGTCAGCCGAGCTCGGCCAGCCGGGGGACGGCCGGCGCGCAGTGGCTGTCGATCCAGCCGGCCGGTTCGGCGTCCGGCGGCACCACGATGACCGTGTCGATGCCGAGTTCGGCGTAACCGGCCATCTCGGCGACGAAGGCGTCGGTGTCGCCGGCGCGGAGGGAGTCGCCGACGAAGAGCATCGTCTTGCGGATCCGCGCGTAGTCGCGTCCGGCCTCGTCGCAGTGCGCGCGCAGCACGTCCAGCTTGTGCGCGACGTCGGCGGTCGAGGAGGCGAAGAGGTTGCAGGCGTCCGCGTACCGGGCGACCAGGCGGAGCGTCTTCCGCTCGCCGCCGCCCCCGATCATGATCTCGGGGCGGGGGGTGCTCACCGGGGGCGGCGTGCAGCGGGTCTCGGCCAGTGAGTAGTGCGTGCCCTTGAAGGGGCCGTCGTCGTCCTGGTCCCACATCTGCAGGCAGATCCGCAGCGTCTCCTCCAGCCGCTCGAAGCGCTCCGCGAGCGGCGGGAAGGGCACGCCCAGGCCCAGGTGCTCACGCTCGTACCAGGCCGCGCCGAGGCCCAGGGTCGCCCGGCCGCCGGACAGTACGTCGAGCGTGGTCGCGATCTTCGCCAGCAGGCCGGGATGGCGGTAGGTGATCCCCGTGACGAGGACGCCCAGCCGTACGGAGGAGGTGCGGGCGGCGAGGAAGCCCAGCGTCGTGTAGGCCTCCAGCATGGCCGCCTCGGCGCCCCCGTTGTTCTCCATCTGGAAGTAGTGGTCCATCACCGACAGCCAGCCCGCGCCGGCCGACTCGGCGGCCTCACCGGCCGCGGCGAGCGCGGGCGCGAGCCCGGCGGGTCCCTGGGGGTGGTCGAATTTCGTGAGGTGCAGGCCCAGTTGCATGGTTCTCCCCGTCCGGGGTCGTGGTCGCTACGGTGACGACCGTAGGCCTTGGAGTGCGCTCGAGGTCAAGCCGCGTGAGACCGCCGTGAGGTGCCCCGAGCCGCCCTGGGCGGGCCTTCGCACCGGTTCCGCGCCGACCCGCACGGGTCCTCGGCCTCCCGGCGCGGCACGTCGCCCGGCCGGCCCTCCAGCACCTCGCGGAGCGCGGCGAGCGTCGCGACGCGCGCCGCCCTGGTGCGGCGCTTCTTGAGCACTGTCCGGTTGGCGGGCCTGATCCCGACGCGGTCCGCGAGTTCGCCCACGGACGTCTTCCGCCCGGTCGGCATCACGCCGACGTCGACGTCGACGGAGATCGGCACCGGATCACCTCGGCCGGCCCGGCGCATCCGCGTCGCCTCGACGTCGCGCGCGAGGGCCTGGGCGGGCGGCATCCGCAGCGCGAGCGCGATGGGTGCGACCCCGACGGCCGCGACGCCGGCCCCGCCGCTCGGCGGCACCGTGTCCGGCGGCGCGGCCTCACGCGGTGCCGGCGGCGCCCCGGGCGCGAGCACCAGGAGGGCGGCCACCGCGGGCACCGTCACCGCCCGCACGGACACCGGACCCGACGGGCGGAATCGTGACGCCCCGCCTCAGGCGGCGCCGTTGCTGGCCAGCGCGGACGACAGTTGCCGTGCCACGCCCTGCAGCACCGGCACGATCTTCTCCGTGGCCGCCTCGGTCACCCGTCCGGCGGGTCCGGAGATGGAGATGGCGGCGGCCGTGGGGGAGTCGGGGACGGTGACCGCCAGGCAGCGGACCCCCACCTCCTGCTCGTTGTCGTCCACGGCGTAGCCCTGGGCGCGGATGTGCTCCAGTTCCGCGAGGAAGGCGTCCGGGTCGACGATGGTCCGCTCGGTGGCCGCCGGCATCCCGGTGCGGGCCAGCAGGGCCCGTACCTCCTCCGGCGGGACGTGCGCCAGCAGGGCCTTGCCGACGCCGGTGGAGTGCGGCAGGACGCGCCGTCCGACCTCGGTGAACATCCGCATCGAGTGCCGCGAGGGGACCTGGGCGACGTAGACGACCTCGTCCCCGTCCAGGAGCGCCATGTTGGCGGTCTCGCCGGTCGCCTCGACCAGTTCCGCCAGGTAGGGGCGGGCCCAGGTGCCCAGGAGGCGGGCCGAGCTCTCGCCGAGGCGGATCAGCCGGGGTCCCAGCGCATAGCGGCGGTTGGGCTGCTGGCGCACGTAGCCGCAGTCGACCAGGGTGCGCATCAGGCGGTGGATCGTGGGCAGGGGCAGCCCGCTGCTCGCGGACAGTTCGCTGAGGCCCACCTCCCCGCCCGCGTCGGCCATCCGCTCCAGCAGGTCGAAGGCGCGTTCGAGGGACTGCACGCCCCCGGCGCGGTCTGACGCCACGTTTCCTCCCCAGGCGGACGGTGTAGTGGTGCAGCCTACCGACCCTGACCAGGCATGCGATCGCCGTTCGGGGCGGTCGTGGGCGCGGCGGTGGCCGGTGGACGCGGAAAACGTATTCCATTGGGTGGAATTCTCCAACTGTACTGCCGGAGCCTCCCGTGGTGCCCGGGCAGGGGTTGACGCGGGCTCGCGCGCGAGCGGAGGATGCATTTCAACAGAACGTTGAATTTCTGTGGGGCGCCGGTGGAAGGGGAACGCGTGTCCGAGGCCGCTGACGGGATCGAACTGGTGCTGCGTTCACCACGGGTGGTCACACCGCAGGGCGAGCGCCCCGCCGACGTGGCCGTCGCCGGCGGCCGGATTGCCGCCGTCCTGCCGTACGGGACCGAGCCCCCTCCCGGCGCCCGCCTGGTCGACCTCGGCGCGGACGCCCTGCTCCCCGGCCTGGTCGACACCCACGTGCACGTCAACGACCCCGGCCGCACCGAGTGGGAGGGCTTTGAGACCGCCACCCGGGCCGCCGCCGCAGGCGGCGTCACGACGCTGGTCGACATGCCGCTCAACAGCGTCCCCCCGACCACCACCACCGCCCACCTGGAGGTCAAGCGCGCGACCGCCCGCGGCCGGATCCACACCGACGTCGGCTTCTGGGGCGGCGCCGTCCCCGGCAACACCAAGGACCTGCGCCCGCTCCACGACGCCGGGGTCTTCGGCTTCAAGTGCTTCCTGCTGCCCTCCGGCGTCGAGGAGTTCCCGCAGCTCGCCCCGGCCGAACTGGAGGAGGCGATGCGCGAGATCGCCCGCTTCGACGGGCTGCTGATCGTCCACGCCGAGGACCCCCGGCTCATCGACGGCGCCCCGCAGCCCTCCGGGCCCGCGTACGCCGGCTTCCTCGCCTCCCGCCCCCGCGCCGCCGAGAACGCCGCCGTCGAGTCGCTGATCGCCCTCGCCCGCCGCCTGGACTGCCGGGTGCACGTCCTGCACCTGTCCTCCGCCGAGGCCCTGCCCCTGATCGCCGCCGCCCGCCGCGACGGCGTACGCCTGACGGCCGAGACCTGCCCGCACTACCTGACGCTCACCGCCGAGGAGGTCCCGGACGGCGCGACCCAGTTCAAGTGCTGCCCGCCGATCCGCGAGGCGGGCAACCGGGAGGCCCTGTGGCAGGGCCTGCTCGACGGCACCCTCGACTGCGTCGTCTCCGACCACTCGCCCTCCACCGTCGACCTCAAGCACCTCGACACCGGCGACTTCGGCGCCGCCTGGGGCGGGATCTCCTCCCTCCAGCTCGGCCTGCCCGCGATCTGGACCGAGGCCCGCCGGCGTGGCGCCACGCTCGCCGACGTGGTCCGCTGGATGGCGAGGGGCCCGGCGCGCCTGGCCGGACTCACCACCAAGGGCGCCGTCGCGCCCGGCCACGACGCCGACTTCGCCGTCCTGGCGCCCGACGAGAGCTTCACCGTGGACCCGTCGGCGCTGCACCACCGCAACCGGGTCACCGCCTACGCGGGCCGCACCCTCCAGGGGGTCGTACGGAGCACCTGGCTGCGCGGCGAGCGGATCGCCGACCACGGCACCCCGGCCCACCCCTCCGGCCGCCTCATCACAAGGGAGAACGCGTGACCGCCACACCCCGGTACACCGGCGCCGCCCAGCCGTACCCCGGAGGGGACCCCTACGCCGACTACCGCGGCGCCGACCTGCCCTTCACGGGCCTCGTCGACCTCGCCGACCGGCGCTTGGGCGCCGGGGTGATCGCCGCCAACGACGAGTTCTTCGCCGAGCGGGAGAACCTGCTCGTCCCCGGACGCCCCGAGTTCCGCGCCGAGCACTTCGGCCACAAGGGCCAGGTCATGGACGGCTGGGAGACCCGCCGCCGCCGCGGCACCGACGCCGCCGACCCGCACCCCGCCGACGCCGACCACGACTGGGCGCTGATCCGCCTGGCCGCCCCCGGGGTCGTGCGCGGCCTGGTCGTGGACACCGCCCACTTCCGCGGCAACCACCCCCAGCAGATCGCCGTCGAGGCCACCTGCGCGCCCCTGGCCGCCGCGCCCGCGGACCTCCTCGCCGACGGCGTGCGGTGGACGGAACTCGTGCCCCGCACGGCCGTCGGCGGCCACGCCGCCAACGGCTTCGAGGTGGCCGTGGAGCGCCGCTTCACCCACCTGCGGCTCAAGCAGTTCCCCGACGGCGGCATCGCCCGGCTCCGCGTCCACGGCGAGGTCGTCCCCGACCCGGCGTGGCTGACCGCGCTCGGCACCTTCGACCTGGTCGCGCTGGAGAACGGCGGCACCGCCGAGGACGTCTCCGACCGCTTCTACTCCTCCCCGCTCAACCCGATCCTGCCGGGCACGTCACGCCGCATGGGCGACGGCTGGGAGACCCGCCGCCGCCGCGACAAGGGCCACGACTGGGCGCGCTACCGCCTCGCCGGGCAGGGCGTCGTCCGCGCCGCCGAGATCGACACCGGCTACTACAAGGGCAACGCCCCCGGTTGGGCCGCCCTGCTCGGCCGCGACGGCGAGGACGGCGACTGGTTCGAGATCCTGCCCCGCACCCCCCTGCAGCCCGACACCGTCCACCGCTTCGTGGTCGACGTCCCGCCCGCCACCCACGTGCGCCTGGAGACCTACCCCGACGGCGGCATCGCCCGGTTGCGCCTGTGGGGCTCGCTGACCGACACGGGCGCCGACCGCCTCACCCGGCGGTGGGACACGCTGGCCTGACGGGCTTCACGAGGCGGCGGGCACGAGCCGCACCAGACCGAGCGAGGTGCGGTCGCCGGCCCTCGTCTGGACGGCGCGTACCGCCCAGTGCCCGGGAGGCAGCGGGACGGGGGCCTGTTCGGGCCTGCCTCCGCCGGGGTATTCCACGCCCAGCAGGCCCCCCGCCTCGGCGGAGTCCATGAGCACCGCGGGCCCGTCGGTCCGCCACGTCCCGGACGCCTCCCACTCGACGGCGGGATCGGCGAGAACCGCCTCGGCCGCCGCGACCAGTTCGGCCTCGGAGTCGGCGCCGCCCCAGCGCAGGAAGGCCCGGTGCGCCGGGAGGTAGCACGTCCTGGCGGGCATGTCCCCGAGGACCAGCCCCTGTCCGCCGTCACGGCCGACGGGGATCACCCCCGCGAGGTCGTCCACGGCGCAGGCCCGGTCGTAGTCGTCGGGGACGTCCCCGTCACCGACGACCACCCCCTGCTCCGTGCAGCCGCCCCAGGCGGACAGGGCGGAGACGGGAACGACGATCAGCGGGCCGCCCATCGACTCCACCCACGCGGGGGCAGGCCGGGGCGCCGCGGAGACGTCGGGCGTGAAGGCGTCCATGGCGTGAGTATGGCGCGCGGCGCCGACAGTGCGCCCCTCCGGGGCCCCGGTGCCCCGGAGGGGGGTTGGTGCCGCGCGGCACCGGCGTCTGCCTCGTACGCCGGCGCCGCACGGGGTCGGTCAGCCCGCCGGTGTCAGCCGGAAGGACTGGGCGGCGGTGCCGTTGCAGGTGTACTGCTGCAGCAGGGCGCCGTCGGCCGTCGAGGCCGCCGTGACGTCCAGGCACTTGCCGCTGTGCCGGGCCGTGAGGACGTACGACCCGTCCGCCTGGAGCACCGGCTTCCACTGCTGGTTGGCGCCCGAGGACCACTGCCAGGTCTGCACCGGCACGGAGTCAGCCGTCGCCGACGCCCCGCCGGTGACGTCCCAGACCTGCTCGGTGGCGGTCGCGTTGCGGTTCACCACCCGGTAGTAGCCGCCGTCGGTCGGGCGGAACTGCCACTGCTGGTTGGCCTGCCCGGCGACGCAGCTCCACTGCTGCACCGCGGTGCCGTTGGCGGTGCCCCGGTCCTTGGCGTCCACGCACTTGCCGGAGCCGGCGCCGGCCACCTGGTACCAGGCGGAGGTGCTGATGCCGTCCCCGTCGCCGCCCCCGCCGCCGGTCGGCGCACCGGGCCAGGTGAACGTGGTCGTGGCGCGGGCGGGCAGGCTGTACGAGAAGTGCTGCCCGGCCTCGCGGACCGTGACCTGCTGGGCGGACGACGAGGAGTTGTGGGTGACCAGCACCCGCTGCCCGTCGGTGTTGACGAAGGCCGTGTTCCACACCGGGTCGGTGGCGTTGCTGCCGATCCGCACCGCGCCCGCGCGGGCGAACTTCGTCAGCTGGCCCATCGTGTAGTACTCGACGGTGTAGTCGACCTGCCCGCTGCGCGCGTCGCCGTTGTGCACCGTGATCAGGCCGGTGCAGGTGCCGCAGCCGCCCGCGTGCGGGCCCATCGCCTGGTCCAGCGCCAGCGACCACTTCACGTAGGAGCGGGCCCAGTTGCGGGTGAAGCCGGTGATGTCGCGCAGGTCCTCCAGCTGCTGGTCGGTGACCCAGGTGCCGCCGGAGTGCTCGGTCTCGTACTGCGCCACGCCCGGGTACTGGCTCTGGACGGTGCTGCCCAGCGCGTAGTCCGGCGGGGTGGGCGCGTAGCCGTGCCAGGCGACGCCGCCGAAGAGCGGGTCGCCGCGCAGGGCGGCGTCGGCGAGCTGACCGGCGCCGGTGGTGTTCCAGTCGCCGTGGTTCCAGTCGTGGATCAGCGCCTTGGTGGTGATCCCGGCCGAACGGAACGCCGGGAAGAGGTGGTTCTTGGTGAAGTCCAGCAGCGTGGCCGCCGTCCACTCCATCGTGGGGTAGCCGCTGTTCGCGCCGCAGCACTGCGGCTCGTTCTGCACCGAGACGTAGTCGACGTGGACGCCGCGCTGCTCGTACGCCTGCAGGTACTTCACGAAGTACTGCGCGTAGGTGTCGTAGAACTCCGGCTTCAGCTTGCCCATCTGGGTCAGCTTGCCGTTGTCCTTCATCCACGCCGGCGCCGACCACGGCACCGCCATGACCTTCAGGTCCGGGTTGAGCCGGCGCGCCTGCTGGGTCAGCGGCAGGACGTCGGCCAGGTCCCGGGAGATGGAGAAGTCGGCCAGGTCGCAGCAGGTGTCGTCGTACGTGTAGTGGCTGCGGGCGATGTCGGATGCGCCCATGGGGTTCCGCAGGAAGCCCAGGCCGATGCCCTCCGTGGGGGAGAACAGCTTGCGCATGGTGGCGTCACGGGTGGCCGCCGGCAGCGCGCCGGAGGAGTTCATCAGCCAGGCGGCGCTGTCGGTGAAGGACGCCCCGCCGCCCTCGAAGGGCTGGTAGCGGGCGGCGGGGTCCACCGTGATGACCGTGCCGCCGCTGCCGTTGCCCGCCTCGAAGGCGGCCGGGGTCTGCGCCTGCAGGCCCTTGACGACGGTCCTGCCGTCGGAGGTGGTGGTCATGGTGACCTGGACGGCCGTGGCGGCGGCCGCTCCCGGTCCGGCGAGCACCAACCCGGCTAACGCCGCGGCGACCGCCGCGAGCACGGCGACCAGGCGTCTGACGTGGGGGGAGTGTGGCATCGCGGATCTCCTGTGTGGGGGGTGGAGACGGGATGGCGAGGGAGGTCAGGCCGCGCTGCGGGCGCGGCGCCGGTGGGCGGCGATGATGTCGGCGTAGCGGCGGCCGCTGCCCTTCACGGTCCGGCGCTGGGTCTCGTAGTCGACGTGGACGAGGCCGAAGCGCTTGGCGTAGCCGTACGCCCACTCGAAGTTGTCCAGCAGCGACCAGGCGAAGTAGCCGGCGAGCGGGGCGCCGCCGCGCACGGCACGGGCGCAGGCCGCCAGGTGCTCCTCCAGGTAGGCGGTGCGCTCGGGGTCGTGGACCTGGCCGTCGGGGCCGACGTGGTCCTCGTACGCCGAGCCGTTCTCGGTGACGTAGATCTTGCGGGCGCCGTACTCCTCGGTCAGCCGCAGCAGCAGCCGCTCCAGACCGCCGGCGTGCACCTCCCAGTCCATCGCGGTGCGGCGGACGTCCGGGACGCGTACGGCACGGGTGTGGGGGACCGGCCCCGACGGGTCGTCGGCAACGATGTCACGGAAGTAGTAGTTGAGGCCCAGCCAGTCCAGCGGCGCGGCGATGGTCTCCATGTCGCCCGTCTGCACGGGCAGTTCCACCCCGTACAGCTCCAGCATGTCCTGCGGGTAGCCGCGGCCGTGGATCGGGTCCAGCCACCAGCGGTTGGTGTGGCCGTCGGAGCGCAGCGCCGCGGCGACGTCCTCGGGGCGGTCGGAGGCCGGCTCGCAGGGGCTGAGGTTGTTGACGATGCCGATCTGCGCGTGCGGGACCGCGGCGCGCAGCGCCTGCACCGCCAGGCCGTGGCCCAGGTGCAGGTGGTACGAGGCGCGGACGGCGGCCGTCAGGTCGGTGAGGCCGGGGGCCATCACGCCCTGCAGGTGGCCGATCCAGGCCGAGCATAGCGGTTCGTTGAGCGTCGCCCAGTGGGTGACCCGGTCCCCGAGCCGCTCGGCCACCACGGCCGCGTAGTCGGCGAAGCGCAGCGCGGTCTCGCGCTCCGGCCAGCCGCCGCGGTCCTGCTGTGCCTGGGGCAGGTCCCAGTGGTACAGGGTGGGGAAGGGGGTGATGCCCGCCTCCAGCAGGCCGTCGACCAGCCGGTCGTAGAAGGCCAGGCCCGCGGGGTTGACCGGCCCGCCGCCCTGCGGCATCACACGCGGCCAGGCGAGGGAGAAGCGGTACGCGTCCAGGCCGAGCCGGCCCATCAGGCCGATGTCCTCCGGCACGCGGTGGTAGTGGTCGCAGGCGACGTCACCGGTGTCACCGTTCGCGACCTTCCCCGGCGTGCGGGAGAAGGTGTCCCAGATGGATGGTGCACGGCCGTCCTCGGCCACGGCTCCTTCGATCTGGTAAGCGGCCGTCGCGGCGCCCCACACGAATCCGTCGGGGAGGGCGCTGAGGTCGAGGGTCACGGACTGCCTTTCGTTCGGGGGACGCTGAGGGGCGGTGGGGCTCACTTGACGGCGCCGGCGGTCAGCCCGGCGACGAGGTAGCGCTGCAGGAGCAGGAACCCGGCGACCACGGGCACGCTCACCACGAGCGAGGCGGCCATGACCTGGTTCCAGTACACGTCGGTCTGCGTGGCGTAGCCCTGCAGGCCGACGGCGAGCGTGCGGGTGGTGTCGTTGGTCATGACGGAGGCGAACAGGACCTCGCCCCAGGCCGTCATGAAGGCGTACACGCAGACCGCGACGATGCCGGGCACGGCGGCGGGGACGACCACGCGGAACAGCGCGCCCAGCGGCCCGCAGCCGTCGACCATGGCGGCCTCGTCCAGGTCCCGGGGGATCGAGTCGAAGTAGCCCGCCAGCATCCAGATGGAGAAGGGGAGCGAGAAGGTGAGGTAGGTCAGGATCAGGCCGCCGCGGCTGCCGTACAGGGCGATGCCCGTCGCGTTCCCGAGGTTGACGAAGATCAGGAAGAGCGGCAGCAGGAAGAGGATGCCGGGGAACATCTGGGTGGACAGGATCGTCACCGAGAAGAAGCGGCGCCCCTTGAAGTCGTAGCGGCTCACTGCGTACGCCGCGAAGATCGCCACCGCGACCGAGCACAGCGTCGCCCCGCCCGCCACGAGCAGCGAGTTCACGAAGTACCGGGCGAGCGGCACGGTGTGCCAGATGTCGGCGTACGGGCGCAGGGTGAAGCCGCTGGGGAACCAGCGGAACGGGCCCTGCACGTCCTGCAGCGGCTTCAGCGACGAGACGACCATGACGAACACCGGCGCCAGCGCGAAGGCCGTCAGCACGGTCAGCACGATCCGGCGGGTCCACACGAAGGAGCGCGGCGCGGCCATGGGGCTGCGGACGTCAGGCATCCTTCCTCCTCAGGGAGGTCGCGAGCAGGTAGAGCACCGTCACGACGAGCAGGAACAGCAGCAGGAGCACGGACATCGCCGAGCCGGAGCCGAAGTTCCAGGTCACGAAGGACGACTGGTAGATGTGGATCGAGATCAGGTCCGCGGCGTCCGGCGCCGCCCGCCCGAACAGCACGTAGGGCGTGTTGAAGTCGTTGAACGTCCACAGGAACAGCACCAGCACCAGCACCTGGTTGACCGGGCGCAGCGACGGCAGGGTGATCCTGCGGATCTGCTGCCAGATCCCGGCGCCGTCCATCGCGGCCGCCTCGTACAGCTCGCGCGGGATGTTCTGCAGACCGGCCATCAGGCACAGGAAGGCGAACGGCCACTGCCGCCACACCGACACCGTCACCAGCGCGTAGAAGCTGTTGTCGCCGATCAGCCAGAAGGGCCGGCCGTCGGTGAGGTGCAGCTGGTCGTGGATGACGTGGTTGATCATGCCGGTGTCCCGCTGGAACATGAACGACCAGGTGATCACCGCTGCGTAGACCGGCAGCGCGTACGGCACCAGGAAGACCGCGCGCAGCAGTCCCCGGCCGCGGAAGGCGTCCTGCATGAGGATCGCGGCGGCGGTGCCGAACAGCCAGGACAGCCCGACCGCCAGCACCGTGAACTCACAGGTGACGAGGAAGGACTTGAGGAGGTCCTCGCCGACCGGGGCGTTGAAGTCCACCGCCACGCGGTAGTTGTCCAGGCCCTTCCAGGGGGCGGCGGACCAGTCGCTGATGAAGAACTGCGTGAGCTCCTTGAAGCTCATCACGACGCCGACGACCATCGGCACCAGATGGATCAGCAGTTCCAGCGCGAGGGCCGGCAGCAGCAGGACGTACGGGAGCGACGCGCGCCGCAGCCGCGCCGGAAGGCGCAGCCGCGACAGCGGGGCCCTCCCCCCGGCGGCACGCCGGCCGCCGGGGGAAGGCGTCTTGGAGCTGTGCCGGACGGGCGGCACGGTGGCGGTCATCGGTTCCTTCACGCTCACGACGCCGGCATCTGCTGCTGGGCCTTTTCGAGGGCGGCCTTGACGCTCTCGGTGGTGACCGGCTTGCCGGCGGCGGCGTCGGCGAACAGGTCCTTCATCGCGGTGCCGACGGCGGTCTCGAACTGGCTCTCGTTGGCGACCTGCGGCAGCGGCGCCGCGCTGTTGGCGAGCGCGTCCGCGAGGACCTTCAGGTCCGGGGTGGCGAAGGCCGGGTCGGACTGGGCGGCCTTGACCGGCGGGAGCGAGCCGTAGGTGCCGTTGAGGAGCTTCTGCTCGTCGTCACTGGTCATGAACTTCACGAACTTCAGCGCGCCGTCGACGTTGTCGGTCTTCTTGAAGACGGCCAGGTTGATGCCCGCGACCATCGAGTTCACGGCGGTGTCGCCGGAGGCGCCCGCGGCCTGGAACGGCACCTGGGCGACGCCGTAGTCCTCGGGCTTCATGCCGTGGGACTTCAGCGAGGAGCCGGCGGCCTGCCACAGCAGCATGGCGGCCTTGCCGGTGGCGAAGTCGGCGACGGACTGGTTGGCGGCGTACTCGGCGTTGCCGGGGGCCGCGATCTTGTCCTTGGCGATGAAGTCGATGTACTGCTTGACGGCCGCGACCGCCTCGGGGGTGGTGAACGTCGGCTTGCCCGAGGCGTCGAAGAAGTCGGCGCCGTGCTGCTTGCCGAAGACGAAGGCGTGGTGGACGTTCTCGGAGAGGTTGCCGCCCTCGACGGCGAGGCCGTACTTGCCGCCCTTGGTGAGCTTCTTGCCGTCGGCGACGAGCTCGTCCCAGGTGGCGGGCGGGTTGGCTATGCCCGCGTCGGCGAACATCTTCTTGTTGTAGTACAGGCCGTACGCCAGCGAGTACAGCGGGACCGCGGCCGGGTCCTTGCCCTCGGCGCCCGTCGCGCCCAGGGCCGAGGAGACGAAGCGGTCCTTGCCGCCGATGGCGTCGAAGGCCTTGGCGTCGAAGGGGCGCAGCGCGCCGGTGGCCTGCAGCGAGGCGGACCAGGTGTTGCCGATGTTGAGCACGTCGGGGCCCTGGCCGGAGGTGGCCGCGGCGAGGATCCGGTTCAGCAGGTCGGACCACGGGATGACCTCGAGCTTGACCTTGATCCCGGTCTGCTTCTCGAACTTCTTGAGCTCGGGCGTCAGGGTGGCCTTGTCCGCCTCGAGGCTGGCGCCCTGGTTGCTGGCCCAGTAGGTGAGCTCCTTGGGGCTGCCGTTGCCGCTGCCGTCGGTCGAGGAGCCGCCGCCGCACGCGGTGGCGGAGGCGATGAGCGCGGCCGCGAGCGTCACGGCGGCCGTGGTACGGGTGATGTGCATGACCGGGGATCCCTCTCCAGGGTGGGTGCCTTCGGGAAGTGAAGAACGTCACGCCTTAATTCAAGGCGTGATTTAACGTCTGAGAAAACCTGGCGTCAAGACTTGGCGCAGCGATAGATTCAGCCGGGGAGGGAGCACCATGGCAGACCGAGGCAAGCGGACCGTACGCGACCTGCGGCGGGGCAACCGTTCGGCGCTCTTGCGTCACCTGTACTTCGAAGGACCCCTCAGCCGTCAGGAGTTGGCCAGGGACACCGGACTGAGCACAGGTTCCATCAGCAACGTCGTGGCCGAGCTCATCGCCGACGGCGTCGTCGAGGAGGCCGGCTCCGTCGAGTCCGACGGCGGACGCCCCCGCGTGATGCTCAAGGTCGCCCCCCGCCACGGCTTCCTCATCGGCGTCGACGTCGGCGAGACCCGGGTCCGCGTCACCCTCTTCGACCTCGCCCTCACCGAACTCTCCTCCACCGACCGCCCGCTGGCCGACAGCGGTCACGACGTCGCCCTGGTCGTCCAGCTCATCCTCGACGGCCTGTCCGTCGTCCTGGAGGACAGCCGCGTCGATCCCGCCCTCGTGCTCGGCGTGGGCATCGGCGTGCCCGGCATCGTCGAGCAGGGCACCGGCGGCGCGGGCGCGGTCGTCCACGGCCAGACCATCGACTGGGACGCCGTCCCCCTCGGCGCGCTGCTCGCCGAGGGCACCGCCCTGCCGCTCCACATCGACAACGGCGCCAAGACCCTCGGCCAGGCCGAGATGTGGTTCGGCGCCGGGCGCGGCGCCCGCAACGCCGTGATCGCGCTGCTCGGCTCCGGGGTCGGCGCCTGCGTGGTCGCCGACGGCAAGCCGTACCGCGGCGCCAGCAGCAGCGCGGGGGAGTGGGGCCACACCACCCTCCAGGTCGGCGGGCGGCGCTGCCGCTGCGGCGCCCGTGGCTGCCTGGAGGCCTACGTCGGCGCCGAGGCGCTCATCGAACGCTGGGACGCGCCCACCGGGGTGAGCGAGGAGGCGGCGATCGCCGCCCTCCTCGACGCCGCCGAGGCCGGCGACGCGGCCGCCGTCGCGCTGCTCGACGAGACCGCCGAGTACCTCGGTGCGGGCATCGCCGACCTCGTCAACCTCTTCAACCCCGAGCGCATCGTGCTGTCCGGCTGGACCGGCCTGATGATCGGCCCACGGCTGCTCGACGCGGTCCGCGAGGCCACCGCCGCCTACGCGCTGCACCACCCCTGCGCGCAGACCTCCATCGAGCTGGGCCGGCTCGGGACGGACGCGGTCACGGTCGGCGCCGCCACCCTGCCGCTCGCCCGCTTCCTCGACGCCGGCGGCCGCCCGACCGCCCCCGCCGCACGCCCGGAGGAGCAAGCGGAACCGAATCGTCCGGGTCGTTCGTTGTCGGGTACATCCGTCTGAACGAGGACGTCCCGAGACCACCCGGAGCACCGCAGTGACCCTGAAGCAGCAGATCGTCGGCAACGCCATGCAGATGGCCGTGTGCACCCTCCAGCCCGGCCAGACCGTCTACTGCGAGGCGGGGAAGTTCCTGTTCAAGACCGCGAACGTGAGCATGGACACCCGCCTGGCCGGTCCCGGCGCCCAGCGCGAGGCCCAGGGCGGCGCGGCGGGCGGCGGCATGGGCGGCATGCTCCGCCAGGCGATGGGCACGGCGATGCAGGTCGGCCAGCGGATGCTGGCGGGCGAGAGCATCGCCTTCCAGTACTTCACCGCGAGCGGCGGCGAGGGCACCGTGGGCTTCGCGGGCGTCCTGCCCGGGGAGATGCGCGCCCTGGAACTGGACGGATCGCGCGCCTGGTACGCGGAGAAGGACGCCTTCGTGGCCGCCGAATCGACCGTCGACTTCGGCATCGCCTTCCAGGGCGGCCGCACCGGCACCAGCGGCGGCGAGGGCTTCGTCCTGGAGAAGTTCACCGGCCGCGGCACGGTGATCATCGCGGGCGCGGGGAACTTCATCGACCTCAACCCCGCCGACTTCGGCGGCCGCATCGAGGTCGACACCGGCTGCATCGTCGCCTTCGAGGACGGGGTCCGCTACGGCGTGCAGCGCATCGGCGGGCTCAACCGGCAGGGGATCATGAACGCCGTCTTCGGCGGCGAGGGGCTGTCGCTGGCGACCCTGGAGGGCAACGGGCGCGTCATCCTGCAGTCCATGACCATCGAGGGCCTGGCCAACGCGCTCAAGAAGGCCCAGGGCGGCGACAAGCAGGGCCCCACCGGCGGCCTCTTCTCCACCCACGCCGGCTGACGCCGTCCCGCGCCCACATAGGAGGCGTGCGCGCGGCAGCGGCGGGACGCACGCCGAGCGTCGGGTGCCGCGAGGGCGTGGCAGGCCCCCCTCACGCCACCCCGGCGGCCTCCAGCACGCGCCGCACCGCCCGGTCCAGCGAGGCCCGCACCGCGTCCGGGTCGCCGAGCGCGGCGGTCATCACGGCGCCGTCGCGCAGCATCATCAGCGTCGCCGCGTCCTCGGCGGGCTCGGGGGCGCCCGCCTCCGCGAGCAGCCGGGCGACCAGTTCCCGCAGCCAGTCCCGGTGGGCCACGATCGCGCGCGAGACGGGGTCGGCCGGGTCCGGGTACTCCGCGGCCGCGTTGAGGAAGGGGCAGCCGCGGAAGCCCGGTGAGCAGAGCTGGTCGCCGAGCGCTCCGGCCACCCCCGCCAGGGCCTCCCGTGCGCCCAGGCCCTCCAGCGCGGCCCCGGTGAAGGTGCGGATCTGCTCGTCGGTGGCCTGGATGTAGCTCAGGACGAGCTGCTCCTTGCCCAGGAAGTGCCGGTAGAGCGTGGCCCTGGTGGTGGACGCCTCCGTGACGATCCGGTCCATGCCCACCGCGTGGATCCCCTCGGCGTAGAACAGCCGGGCCGCGGTGGCCAGGATGCGGTCACGCGGCGGCGCGTCCGCGGCGGCGTACGTGACCAGGGGAACGGCGGCACTCATGTCCTTGACGGTAGCGGACGGCACCGCGTAGCGTCGCGGCAAGAAAGAACGTTCTGTATCGTCACTCCCCGACGACCTGAGCCCGCCCCCTGTGAGAGGACCCCGCCATGCCCGTGCCCGAGACCGGCGCCCCCGCCCCCGACTTCACCCTCCCGGGAGTCCTGCTCACCGGTTCGGGCGACGCCGAGCGCGGCGAGTACTCCCTGTCCGCGCACCGCGGCGCCCCCGTCGTGCTCGCCTTCTACCCCGGGGACGACTCGGCGGTGTGCACCAAGCAGCTCTGCTCCTACACCTCCGACCTGGACCGCTTCCGCGACCTCGGGGCGACGGTGTGGGGCGTCAACTTCAGCGACCTCGACAGCCACGAGCACTTCGCCCGCAAGCGCGACCTGCGCTTCCCGCTGCTTGCCGACACCGAGCGCACGGTGGCGAAGGCCTACGGCATCACCATGCCCGGCCTCGGCCTGAAGCGCTCGGTCTTCATCGTGGACGCGGAGGGCATCGTGCGCTGGAAGCACGTCGCCCGCATCGGGCTGACCTTCCAGGACACCGACACCATCACCGCGCAGCTGGCCGCGCTCGCCCCGCGCTCGCCCCGCGCTGAGCCGGGCGACGCCGGGCCGGAGCGGCCCGCGCCACCCTTCCGGCCGAGCGTGAAGCTGCGCTGTTGCCGAGCTTAAGAAAAGATCGATGGACTGAACGCTCGAAGCCGGGCAGATTGCTGTGTGCCCGGCGCATCGCGCGAGCCGGCGCCGACGGGCGCCACCGCTCCGCCCGGGCTCCCTCGTGCCCGGTCCGCGTCCCCCCGCGCGGGCCGGGCCACATCGTCTGCCGGCAGGAGTCGCAAGAGTGAAGGCACTGGTGAAGGAGAAGGCCGAGCCCGGCCTGTGGCTGCGGGACGTCCCGGAGCCGGAGATCGGTCCCGGGGACGTCCTCATCAAGGTGCTGCGGACCGGCATCTGCGGCACCGACCTGCACATCCGTGCCTGGGACGGCTGGGCCCAGCAGGCCGTGGGCACCCCCCTGGTGCTCGGCCACGAGTTCGTCGGCGAGGTCGCCGCCGTGGGCTCGGACGTCGACGAGATCAAGCCGGGTGACCGCGTCAGCGGCGAGGGCCACCTCGTCTGCGGCAAGTGCCGCAACTGCCTGGCCGGCCGCCGCCACCTGTGCCGCAACACGATCGGCCTCGGAGTCGGCCGTGACGGCGCCTTCGCCGAGTACGTCGCGCTGCCCGCCTCCAACGTGTGGGTGCACCGGGTCCCCGTCGACCTCGACATCGCCGCGATCTTCGACCCCTTCGGCAACGCCGTCCACACCGCGCTGTCCTTCCCCCTGGTCGGCGAGGACGTGCTGATCACCGGTGCCGGCCCGATCGGCATCATGGCCGCCGCCGTCGCCAAGCACGCCGGCGCGCGCAACGTGGTCATCACCGACGTCAGCGAGTACCGCCTGGAGCTCGCCCGCAAGGTCGGCGTCAGCCTCGCCCTCAACGTCGCCGAGACCACCATCGCCGACGGCCAGCGCGAGCTCGGCCTGCGCGAGGGCTTCGACATCGGCCTGGAGATGTCCGGCCGCCCCGAGGCCATGCGCGACATGATCGCCAACATGACGAACGGCGGCCGCATCGCGATGCTCGGCCTGCCCGCGGAGGACTTCTCCGTGGACTTCGCCAAGATCGTCACGTCGATGCTCACCATCAAGGGCATCTACGGCCGCGAGATGTTCGAGACCTGGTACGCCATGTCCGTGCTGCTGGAGGGCGGTCTCGACATCGCCCCCGTGGTCACCGGCCGCTACTCCTACCGCGACTTCGACGCCGCCTTCGACGACGCCGCGAGCGGCCGCTGCGGCAAGGTCGTCCTCGACTGGACCGTCTGACCCCTCCCGGCCCCCGAGGCACGGCCCACCGCACCACCCGCAGCTTCCCAGGGAGAACCCCGATGTTCGACTCCGTCCGCGACGACCTGCGCGGCACCCTCGACGAGATCCGCGAGGCCGGGCTCTTCAAGCCCGAGCGCGTGATCGGCACCCCGCAGAGCGCCTCCGTCTCCGTCACTGCCGGCGGCGTCCCCGGCGACGTCCTCAACTTCTGCGCCAACAACTACCTCGGCCTCGCCGACCACCCCGAGGTCACCGCCGCCGCCAAGGAGGCCCTGGACCGCTGGGGCTACGGCATGGCGTCCGTCCGCTTCATCTGCGGCACCCAGGAGGTCCACAAGGAGCTCGAGGCCCGGCTGTCCGCCTTCCTCGGCACCGAGGACACGATCCTCTACAGCTCCTGCTTCGACGCCAACGGCGGCGTCTTCGAGACCCTCCTCGACGAGAACGACGCCGTCATCTCCGACGCGCTCAACCACGCCAGCATCATCGACGGCATCCGGCTGTCCAAGGCCCGCCGCCTGCGCTACGCCAACCGCGACATGGCCGAGCTGGAGGCCCGCCTCAAGGAGGCGTCCGACGCCCGCCGCCGCCTCATCGTCACCGACGGCGTCTTCTCGATGGACGGCTACATCGCGCCGCTGGACGAGATCTGCGACCTCGCCGACCGCTACGACGCGATGGTCATGGTCGACGACTCCCACGCCGTCGGCTTCACCGGCCCCGGCGGCCGCGGCACCCACGCCCTGCACGGGGTGATGGACCGGGTCGACATCATCACCGGCACCCTCGGCAAGGCCCTCGGCGGCGCCTCCGGCGGCTACGTCGCGGCCCGCGCGGAGATCGTCGCGCTGCTGCGCCAGCGCTCGCGCCCGTACCTGTTCTCCAACTCCCTCGCGCCGGTCATCGCCGCGGCCTCCCTCAAGGTCCTGGACCTGATCGAGGACTCCGAGGACCTGCGCACCCGCCTCGCGGAGAACACCGCCCTCTTCCGCTCCCGGATGACCGAGGCCGGCTTCGAGATCCTGCCCGGCGAGCACCCCATCGCCCCGGTCATGATCGGCGACGCCTCGGAGGCGGGCCGCATGGCGGAGCTGCTGCTGGAGCGCGGCGTCTACGTCATCGGCTTCTCGTACCCCGTCGTGCCGCACGGCAAGGCCCGCATCCGGGTCCAGCTGTCGGCCGCCCACTCCACCGCGGACGTCGACAAGGCGGTGGACGCATTCATCGCCGCGCGCGCGGCCCTGGCAGGATGAATGGGTGATTGACGCACGACGGCTGCGGACCCTGCGGGCCGTGGCGGACCACCGTACGGTGACCGCCGCGGCCGCCGCGCTGTACCTGACCCCCTCCGCGGTCTCCCAGCAGCTCGCCGCCCTGGAGAACGAGACCGGCCACCGGCTGCTGGAACGCGGCGGCCGCGGCGTCCAGCTCACCCCCGTCGGCGAGATCCTGCTCGCCCACGCCAACACGGTCCTCGCCCAGCTCGAACGCGCCGAGGCCGAGCTGGCCGCCTACACCTCCGGCGCCGCCGGCCAGGTGACCGTGGCCTCCTTCGCGACCGGCATCGCGCTCGTGCTCGCCCCGGCCATCGCCGCGCTCGGCGGCACCGCCCCGGGCATCCACATCCGCGTCCGGGACGCCGAAGGCGACGAGTCGCTGCCCATGGTGCTCGACGGCCGCGCCGACATCGCCGTCGCCGTCGAGTACCGCGGCGCCCCCAGCGCCGACGACCAGCGGCTCTCCCGCGTCCCCCTGTACGCCGAGCCCTTCGACGCGGTGCTCCCGGCCGGCCACCCCCTCGCCGACGCCGGGACCGGCACCGTGCGCGTCGCGGGACTCGCCGACGAGACCTGGATCGGCCCCTACCCGGGCAACCCCTGCCACGACGTGGTCGTCCTCGCCTGCGAGTACGCCGGTTTCCAGCCACGCCTGGAGCACTCCTCCGACGACTTCCGCGCCGTCGTCGCCCTCGCCGCCGCGGGCGCGGGCGTGGCCCTCGTCCCGCGCAGCGCCCTGCGCGACATGGACCTGTCCGGCGTCGCCGTCCGCGCCGTCGACGACGTCGTCGCCACCCGCCGCGTCTTCGCCGCCGTCCGCCGCGGCGCCGAGGACCACCCCCTGCTCCGCCCGGTCCTCGACGCCCTGCGCGACGCGGCCGAGGGCGCGGGCGACGCCGAAGGCACTGCAGGGTCCTGATTCACCCCATTCCCTGGAGAGCCGGTCCCTGAATTCGGCCCTTTGCGGGAAAGTGTTCCGCCATCGCGTGTTCGGCCTCCTCCGTCATCTCCGGGGCCCGCCCCGTGGGGGAGTTGGGGTGCGGCCGCGGCGCAGGTCAGCGCCTCACCCGACCCTCTCGCGGAGTCATCCTCGAGGCCGATCGCAAGGGGACGGCGGAGGAAATTCCTCTCCGGCCGAGAAGTTCGAGGGACGGGTGCGCCGGTGCCCATTCGTCCGCAGGCTGCCACCGGCTTTCCGGATTCGGCCGCGGACATTGCCCGCGGCTCTCACGTCCACGGTCGCGTCGGGGCGCGCCGCCATCCGGCGGGTGACCGGAAGGTGTGAACTCCCGGGGAACATCCCGTGATTGTCGTTGACATGACAGGCTCTACGCGCGTCATCCTGGAGCCATGAGAATCCCCCCACGGATCCTTCGCATCGGCGCCCTGGGCGCCCTCGCCTCGGCCCTTCTCGTCGGCGGCCCGGCCGTCGCGACCGCCGCACCGGCGCCCGCCGGCGCCGCGGCCGCGGCTGTCGTCCGGGCCGCGTCGGTCGGTGACATCTGCTACTCCGACCTGCCGTCCCAGGCCTACACCACGCTCCGGCTGATCGACCAGGGCGGCCCGTTCCCGTACCCCCAGGACGGGACGGTCTTCCAGAACCGCGAGGGTGTGCTGCCCGCCCACGCGAACGGCTACTACCACGAGTACACGGTCAAGACGCCCGGCTCCTCGACCCGGGGCGCCCGGCGGATCGTCACCGGCCAGGGAGCCGACGAGGACTACTACACCGCCGACCACTACGTGACCTTCGACCTGATCGACCACGGCTGCTGACGCGGCCCCGTCCACCGTCCTCGGGGCGGCGCCCGGTCGGTCCCACCGGGCGCCGCCCTTCGGTGCGTCAGCGCCCCGTCAGCGTTCCCGTGCCCGCGTCCCGTAGAGCCGCTCCAGGACGCGGGCCACGCCGTCGTCCTCGTTGGAGGCCGTGCGGTGGGCGACCGACGCGAGCACGGCCGGGTGCGCGTTGGCGACGGCGCAGCCCGTGCCCGCCCAGGTGAGGACCGGCAGGTCGTTGGGCATGTCGCCGAAGGCGATGACCTCCTCGGCGGCGATGCCGCGGGACGCGCACAGGGCCGCGAGGGCGGCCGCCTTGGTGACGCCCCGGGTGCTGACCTCCAGCAGCCCGCGGCCGCCGGAGTGGGTGAACTGGGCCCGGCCGCCCGCCGCGTGCTCGGCCACGGCGAGCAGGGCGTCCGCGTCGAGCGCGGGTGACCAGGCGAGCAGCTTCACGACCGGGCCCGGCGTCGCCCACAGTTGCGCGAGCGAGGGCACGGGGACCTCGGCACCGGAGTCCTCGGGCAGGTGGTGCCCGTATCCCGGGGCCCAGTGCAGCCGGTGGCCCGTCTCGACGGCGAAGCCGACGCCGGGCGCCGCGTCCCGCAGGGCTGCGGCCACCCGACGTGCGACGGGGACGGGGAGCGGGGTGGACCCCGTGACCGTGCGGCTGCCGATGTCGTACACCATCGCGCCGTTGGCGCACACCGCCGTCCCGGTGAGGCCGGTGGCGGCGGCGAGCGCGTCGAGGTAGCGGGGCGGCCGGGCGGTCACGAGGACGACCTCCGCGCCCGCGCCGGCCGTGGCGCGCAGGGCGTCCAGCGTGCGGGCGGAAAGCGTGCCGTCGTTCCGCAGGAGCGTGCCGTCGAGATCGGTGGCGACCAGGCGGGGGTGGGGCATCGCCGCATCCTACGGAAGCCGGTGCCGCGACGCCGTCCAGGTCACCGGAAGATCGCGTTTTTAAGTTAATTAGCAATTAATATTGACAGGCTTCGGGGGCCCGGCCACAGTTTCCGCCGTGGCACCGGCGCCCGGCACGTCGCCCTCCGCGGGGTGGACGGCCGCGTCCGTCGGGCCGCGCTCCGAGCCCTGTGCGCGACCCGTCCGCTGCGTCTGGCAGCGCAGCGCTCCACCCCGTTCCATCCCGCTCCACCTGCGTCAACCGATGCCATCCGGCGCCAACAGGGGTGCCCCCGGGCCTTGTTCGGCCGAGGGCACATCCCTCTCGAAAATAAATTACTAATTAATCTTGACGGGACGCTGACCCCTGCGACAGGCTGTGCCTGCCGCACCCAGAGCCGGGCCGTCAGGGGGCCTCAGCTCCGTTCCGTGGGCACTAAGGGAGTTCACAGATGACCGCCTTCAACGCCAGCCGCCGCCGGTTCCTCGCCGTGTCCGGCGCCGTCGGCGCCGGCGCGCTGCTCAGCAGCTGCGTCACCCAGAGCCCGTCCGCCTCCGGAGGAAAGTCCGGCGGCCCGGTGACCCTGCAGTCCAACCTCTCCTCCCCGCAGGCGAAGACCTCGATGCAGCAGCTCGTGGCCGCCTTCAACAAGCGCGGCGGCGCCGAGGCGGAGCTCAACACCGTCGCGTCGGAGACCTTCCGCACGCAGCTGCCGACGTACCTCACCTCGGCCACCCCGCCGGACATCTACACCTGGTACCCGGGCTCCGTCGCCGAGTCGTACGCCAAGAAGGACCTGCTCCTCGACCTGGACGACATCTGGGGCAAGCCCGAGCTGTCCGGCTACAGCGACGCCCTGAAGAAGCTGTGCACCTCGGCCTCCAGCGGCAAGAAGGTCTTCGTGCCCACCAGCTACTACTGGTGGGGCATGTTCTACCGGAAGTCCAACTTCGCCAAGTGGGGCGTCCAGGAGCCGAAGAACTGGGACGAGTTCCTCGACCTGTGCGACAAGCTCAAGAGCAAGGGCGTCGCCCCGATCGGCCTCGGCGCCGGCGGCGACACCCCGTGGGTCGCCTCCGCCTGGTTCGACTACCTCAACATCCGCGTCAACGGTGCCACGTACCACCGCGAACTGCTCGCGGGCCAGCACCGCTTCGACGACCCCGAGGTCCGCAAGGTCTTCGACACGTGGGACCAGGCCCGGCCGTTCTTCGACCCCAACGGCACGGCGATACCGTTCCAGGACGCCACCACCGCCCTCCTCCAGGGCCGTACCGGCATGATGCTCATCGGCACCTTCTTCGCCGACGCCGCGCCGAAGGACGCCCTGGGCGACATCGACTTCTTCCAGTTCCCCATCATCGACCCCAAGGTGCCGGTCGCCGAGGAGGCGCCCACCGACGGCTACTTCGCCAGCGCCCGCAGCAAGCACACCGACGGTGTCAAGGAGCTGCTGAGCTACCTGGCGACCGCCGAAGCGCAGGAGCTCTACCTCAAGAACTCCTCCGGCACCGCACTGCCCACCCACCCGGACGCCAAGGACGCCGGCACCCCGCTGGTGGTCAAGGGCCGCAAGCTCATCGAGAGCGCCGCCGACGTGACGCAGTTCTTCAACCGGGACTCCAGCGACGCGCTCCAGCCGACCGCCGACACGGCGCTGGTGCACTACCTGGCCAAGCCCAAGGAGATCGGCTCCATCCTCACCACGTGGCAGCGCAGCGCACAGAAGATCTGGAGCCAGTGACGATGGCGCTGATCGGCTCCACACGACGGTCCAGGGCCACTCGGGTGCCCCCGGTGGTCCTGGCCTTCGTCCTCATCCCGCTGCTCGCCGAGGCCTTCTGGGTCTTCTGGCCGGCCCTCCAGGGCTTCTACCTCTCCCTGACGTCATGGGACGGCCTGGGGGCCCCGAAGTTCGTGGGCCTCGGCAACTTCAGCGAGATGCTGCACGACGAGGTCTTCCGCACCGCGGCGATCAACACGGTGCTGTGGCTTCTGCTCTTCGGCGGGCTGTCCGCCGCCCTGGGCCTCGGTGCCGCGCTGCTGCTCCAGCAGGAGCGGCGCGGCATCGGGTTCTACCGGGCGGCGCTCTTCCTGCCGGTGGTCTTCTCGCTGGTCGCCACCGCCCTGGTGTGGCAGGCCATGTACCAGCCGGACGGCCTGATCAACAACGTGCTGGACGGCGTCGGCCTCGGCAGCTTGAAGCACGCCTGGCTGGCCGACCAGGACACCGCCTTCTACGCGGTCATCGTGCCCGCGCTGTGGCGCCAGGTCGGCTACGTGATGGTGCTGTACCTGGCCGGCCTCAAGGGCATCGACCCCGCCCTCTACGAGGCCGGCAAGGTCGACGGCGCCACCCGCTGGCAGCAGTTCCGGCACATCACGCTGCCGCAGCTGCGCAGCGTCAATGCGGTCGTCCTGTCGGTGATCGTCATCGACTCGCTGCGCTCGTTCGACGTGGTGTGGGCGCTCACCCGCGGCGGCCCTTACCACTCCTCCGAACTGCTGAGCACCTACATGTACTCCACCGCGTTCCAGTCCCTGCGCCTGGGATACGGCTCCGCGCTCGCCGTCGTCATCTTCGTGCTGGCGTTCGGCGTCATCGTGGGCTACCTCGTGCGCGCCTTCCGGGAGGCCGACTGATGACCGCCACCCAAGCCTCGGCGCGCGTCGAGGACCCGGCCGGCCGCGACGGCGGGACCGCCAAGCTCCCGGCCGCGGCGCCCCGTCGGCCCGCGCTGCGCGGCCGCGCCCTGCGCACCACCGGCTTCCACCTCACCGCGGGTCTGCTGTCCGCGCTGTGGCTGCTGCCGATCGCCCTCGTCCTGGTCACCAGTACCCGGACCTTCGACGACATCGCCGCACACGGCGTCGGCAGCTGGCCGCACTCCTTCACCTTCGACAGCTTCCGTCAGGCGTGGGTGGACGGCGGCCAGCAGCGCGCGCTCATCAACAGCATGCTGGTCACCATCCCCACCGTGGCGCTCTCGCTCGGCCTCGCCTCCATGGCGGCCTTCGCGCTCAGCCGCTACGACCTGCCCTTCCGGCGCGTCCTGCTGCTGCTCATGCTCGGCGGCAACCTGCTGCCCCCGCAGATCCTGCTGATCCCCGTGTCCAAGCTGAGCGAAGTGCTCGGCATCTACGACCAGCTGTACGCCCTGATCGGGGTGCAGGTCGGCTTCGGCGTCGGCTTCTACGTCTTCGTGCTGCACGGCTTCATGCGGTCGATCCCCGGCGAGATCCAGCAGGCCGCCGTCATCGACGGAGCGGGCCCCTGGCAGATCTACTGGCGGATCATCCTGCCGCTGGCCCGCCCGGCGCTGGCCGCACTGACCGCCCTGTCGTTCACCTGGATCTTCAACGACCTGCTGTGGGCGATCACGGTGCTGCGCACCGACAGCCAGATGCCCATCACCGCGTCCCTCATCGGTCTGCAGGGCCAGTACGTCTCCATGTGGAACGTCATCGCGGCCGGCTCGGTGATCGCCGCCGCCCCGACGGTGGCCGTCTTCCTCCGCTTCCAGCGCCACTTCGTGGCGGGACTCAACCTCGGAGCCGTCAAGTGACCACGCACGACCGGTGGCTGCTGCGCACCGACGCCACCACCTACGCCGTCACCCTGGGCGGCGACGGCCGCTGGGCCGAACTCGCCGCCTGGGGGCCGCACGGCGCCGAGGACGGCCCGTCGCCCATGGAGTGGTCGCGCCGCACCCACTTCATCACCCCCGCCGACGCCGCCCCGGCCGAGTACATCCCGTACGGACTGCGGCCGTTCACCGGCGCCGACCTGGTCGCCTCCCGCCCCGGCGGCGACCGCGGGAGCTGGTGGCGGTTCGACGGCGCCACCCAGGACGGCGACCGGGCCCTGCGCCTGGACTTCGCCGACGACCTCCTCGGGCTGCGCACCACGCTGTGCTACGAGACGGTGCCCGGCACCGACGTCGTCCTGCGCTGGACGGAGCTGACCTGCACCGGCGAGGACGAGGTGCGGCTGGAGCGCTTCGACTCCGCCGCCGTCAACGTGCCCGTCCAGGGCGGCGCACGGCTGACCTACCTGGCCGGCCAGTGGTCCCAGGAGTTCCAGCTCAAGGAGGTGGCAATGGAACGCGGGCGCTTCGAGATGGAGAGCACCCAGGGCTCCGCCGGGCACGCGTACCACCCGTGGCTCGCCGTCCAGGACGCCGCCGCCCCCGCCGAGGGCGCCACCCCCACCTACGGCATCGCCCTGGAGTGGTCCGGCAACTGGCGGATCACCGCCGACGCCGAGCCCGGCGGCGCGGTGCGCGTCCGAGCCGGCCGGGTGCCCCACGAGGGCGCGGTCCGCCTCGCCCCCGGCGCCACCCTCGTCACGCCGCGGCTGGCCTGCGCGTTCAGCCCGGACGGGCTCGACGGCCTGGCCCGCGTCTGGCACCGCTACGAGCGGCATCTGACCGGCGAGCGCATCGAGCGGCCCCGCAAGGTCCTCTACAACTCGTGGGAGGCCACCGGCTTCGACGTCGACGCCGGGAACCAGCTGGAGCTCGCCAAGGTCGCCGCCGAACTCGGCGCCGAACTCTTCGTCGTCGACGACGGCTGGTTCACCGGACGGCCGGACGACACCGGCGGCCTCGGCGACTGGGACCCGGACCCGGCCGAATTCCCCGGCGGGTTCGACCGGTTCGTCGAGGACGTGCGCGCCCTCGGCCTGGACTTCGGCCTGTGGGTCGAACCCGAGGGCATCAGCCCCCGCTCGAAGCTCTACGCCGAGCACCCCGAGTGGGTGTACCGGATCGACGGCCGGCCCGCGACGCTCGTGCGCAACCAGCTGCTGCTCGACCTCGGCCGCGAGGACGTCCAGGAATTCGTCATCGGCACCCTGGACCGGTTGCTCGGCTCCCACGCCATCAGCTATCTCAAGTGGGACATGAACCGTCCGCCCACCGAGCGCGGCCGCCCCGGCCACCGGGCGGGCGCCGACCCCGAGCGCCAGGACCTCGACGCCGCGCACGTCGCCGGCTACCTCCGCGTCCTGGACCACCTGCGCGCCGCGCACCCGCACGTCACCGTCGAGGGCTGCGCGGGCGGCGGCGGCCGCGTCGAGCACGCCACCATCGCCCGCACCGACGTGGTGTGGCCCAGCGACAACACCGCGCCCATGGACCGGCTGCGCATCCAGTACGGCTACCTCCACGCGCACGCCCCGCACACCATGAGCTCCTGGGTCACCGACGCCCCCGGCGTCTTCGACCCGCGGCCCCGCTCGCTCGCCTTCCGCTTCGTCAACTCCATGGCGGGCGTGCTCGGCATCGGCGCCGACATCCGCCACTGGACGCCGGAACAGCGGGCCGAGGCCGCGCGGTGGATCGCCCGCTACAAGGAGGTCCGCGACGTCGTCCACCACGGCGAGGTCCACCTGCTGGGCGGCCCCGCCGACCCGACGTGCGGGATCCAGTACGAGGAACCGGGCGGCGACCGCATGGTGGTGACGGCCTGGAACACCGGCCCCCTCGACGGGGCGCCCCTGGTGCCCGGCCGCGCCGCCCGGCTCCGCCTGCGCGGTCTGCGAGCGGACGCCGTCTACACCGACACCGCCACCGGCACCCGCTACAGCGGCGCCCATCTGGCCCACTCCGGGCTGCCGTTCGCGTGGACGGCGGAGTACGACGCGGAACTCGTCGTCCTGGCCCGGCAGTGACGGCACGGCGAGAATCAGCACACCAGCGATGAAACAGGAGACGACCAGCACCATGAACCCAGCGGCCCGCTTCACCAACCGCGTCGCCGTCGTCACCGGCGCCGCCTCGGGCATCGGCGCCGCCACCGCGGCGCGCCTGGCCGCCGAGGGAGCGGCCGTAGTGCTCGTCGACATCGCCGCCGACCGGGGCGAGGAGACCGCCGCGCGGCTGCGCAAGGACGGCGCGCGCGCCGTCTTCGTCGCCGCCGACGTCGCGAGCGAGGACGACTGGCGGCGGGTCACGGACGCCGCCCACGGCTTCGGGCCCGTGGGTGTCCTGGTCAGCAACGCGTACACGGTGCAGGTCGCCCCCGCGCACGAGACGAGCCTCGCCTCCTGGGAACGGCAACTGTCGGTCAACCTCACCGGCGCCTTCCTGGGCTTCAAGGCGGTGCTGCCCGACCTGCGCGAGCAGCGCGGCGCCGTGGCGCTCACCTCCTCCGTCCACGCCCACCGGGGCATCCCCGGTCACCCGGCCTACGCGGCCAGCAAGGGCGCGCTGCTGTCGCTGTGCGGCCAGCTCGCCGTCGAGTACGGACCGGAGGTCCGCGTCAACGCGGTGATCCCCGGGCCGATCCTGACCGCCGCCTGGGACCGGGTGCCGCAGGCCGAACGCGAACAGAGCGTCGCCGAGACCGCGGCCGGCCGCTTCGGCACCCCCGAGGAGGTCGCCGCCGCCGTCGCCTTCCTCACCGCCGAAGAAGCCTCGTACATCACCGGATCGAGCCTGCTCGTCGACGGTGGCTGGAGCGTCGTCAAAGCCTCCGCCTGACGGGTACGCCCCGACGGAGACGGCCGAGACGACGGTCCAGCCCCACCGACCAGCAAGAAAGGCATACACATGACGCCATACGCGCGCCGCGGAGTGCACGGCCAGACCGTGGAGACCCTCGCCCGCCGAGTGCTCAGCGGCGAGATCCCCGAGGGAGCGACGCTCGACATGGCGGCCCTGCAGAGCGAGTTGGACGTCAGTCTGACGGCCCTGCGCGAATCGCTGAAGGTCCTCGCGGCCAAGGGCATGGTCGATGCCCGGCAGAAGCGCGGCACCTTCGTACGGCCCCGCTCGGACTGGAACCTGCTCGACGCCGATGTGCTGCGCTGGCAGTTCTCCGAGGGCAGCGACACCGGCGCCGACCTGGCGCTGCTGCGCAACCTCGGCGAGGTCCGCGGCATCATCGAACCCGCCGCCGTACGGCTGGCCGCGGCCCGCCGCACCGACGCGGATCTGGAGCTGCTGGAGACGGCACTGACGGCCATGGGCGAGGAGGGCGGCGCGAACCACGCCGTCGAGGCCGACCTCGCCTTCCACCGGGCGCTGCTCGCGGCCACCCACAACGAACTGCTGGAACGCATGGAGATGGTCATCGAGTCGGGCCTGGCCCAGCGCGACCAGCTCGTGCACAGCGCCCCGCACAGCGAGGACCCGGTGCCCAGTCACCGTGCCGTCCTCGACGCCGTGCGCGACCGGGACCCGGACGCCGCGGAACACGCCATGCGCGCCCTGCTCGACCAGGCGACGCGCGACCTCGACAAGGTCAGCGGCCCGCAGGCGCCCAAGGGCGCGGACGGCTCCACCGAACAGAAGGACGGCCAGGCACAGTGAAGATCGCGCGCGTCGAGACCTTCCTCGTCCCGCCCCGCTGGCTGTTCTGCCGCATCGAGACCGACGACGGCGTCGTCGGCTGGGGCGAGCCGGTGGTGGAGGGCCGGGCCGAGGTGGTGCGGGCCGCCGTGGAGGTGCTCGCCGAACACCTCGTGGGCCAGGACCCCCTGCGGATCCAGGACCACTGGCAGGTGCTCACCAAGGGCGGCTTCTACCGGGGCGGGCCCGTGCTCTCCAGCGCCGTGGCCGGCATCGACCAGGCCCTGTGGGACATCGCCGGCCAGGCCCTCGGGGTACCGGTGCACACCCTGCTCGGCGGCCCCGTCCGCGACTCGGTCCGGGTGTACGCCTGGGTCGGCGGCGACGAGCCGGACCGGCTCAAGGAGGAGGTCACCGCCCAGGTGGAGGCGGGCTTCACGGCCGTCAAGATGAACGCCGCCGGGCGCACCCCGCCGCTCGGCAGCCCCGCCGAGACGGCCGCCGTCGTGGAGCGCGTCGCCGCCGCCCGGGAGGCCCTCGGCCCGCACCGGGACGTCGCGGTGGACTTCCACGGACGGTTCAGCGCCGCCAACGCGCGGCGCGTGCTGCACGAGATAGCCCCGCTGCACCCCCTGTTCGTCGAGGAACCCGTCCTGCCCGAGCAGGCGCACCTGCTCCCGGGCCTGGTCGCGGCCTCGTCCGTGCCGCTCGCCACCGGTGAACGGCTCTACGGGCGGGCCGACTTCCTCCCGGTGCTGACGGCCGGCATCGCCGTGGCCCAGCCGGACCTGTCGCACGCCGGCGGGATATCGGAGGTCACCCGGATCGCCTCGCTCGCCGAGACGTTCGGCGCGCACCTGGCACCGCACTGCCCGCTCGGACCGATCGCGCTGGCCGCGAGCCTGCAGGTCGCCTTCGCCACCCCGAACTTCCTGATCCAGGAGCAGAGCCGGGGCATCCACTACAACAAGGACGCCGACCTGTTGTCCTACCTGGTCGACACCGAGCCCTTCCGGTTCGTCGACGGCCAGGCGCGCCGCACCGACCTGCCGGGACTCGGCGTCGCCGTGGACGAGGACTCGGTCCGCGCCGCGGACCGTTCCGGCCACGCCTGGCGCAACCCGGTGTGGCGGCACGCCGACGGCTCCTTCGCCGAATGGTGACCGGGAACCGGATCCCGGTCTCCGTGGTCACCGACCTGGACCACGGCGGGCGCTGGACCTCGCTGACCGCCGGCGGCCGTGAGTGGCTCTGGCACCGCGACGAGCCCCGCCGCCCCCGGGTCCGGCCCGGCGACCCCTTCGCCGACGCCGGCGGCCTGGAGGAGTGCGTACCCACCGTGCGCGGGCTGCCCGACCACGGGGACGCCTGGTCACGGCCCTGGCGCCGGGAGGCGGAGGCGGAGGTCGTGGACTGCCCCGACTTCCGGCTGACCCGGCGCCTGAGCACGGAGGCGGGAGCCGCCGTCGTCGACTACACGCTCACCGCCGAGCCCGGCTACCGCTTCGTGTGGGCCGCCCACGCCCTGCTGGAACTCTCCCCGGGCGCGTGGCTCGGCATCGACGCGGCAGCGGAGACCCGGCTCTACCCGGACGAGGGCGCGGGGTGGATCACCGGTCGGTGGCCGCGCGTCGAGGGCATCCCCCTCGACCGGCTCGGCCCGGACGACGGGACCGCCGTCGGGGCCGTCGTCCTCACCCCGCGGGTGACCGTGCACGACGGCCCCGACGCGCTGCACCTGGCGGTCGAGGCCGGCGGCCGGCCCGTCGCGGTCGCGCTGTGGCGCAACCTCGGCGGCTTCCCGCAGGACGCGTCGTACCGCTCGATCGGCGTCGAGCCGATGCTCGGCCACGTCTTCGACCGCACCGGGGCGGACGACGACGACACGGTCGTCGTCCCGCCCTCCGGCGAGGTCGCCTGGCGGCTCACCGTCACCGCGACCCGCCGCCCCTGAACACCCATCACCAGAAGGGATGTCGGATGGACCTGCTCGCCGCGCTGCGTGCCCACCGGCTGCTCGCCATCGTCCGCGGCAGCGACCCGGACGCCGCGCTGACCACCGTGCTCACCCTCGCCGAGGAGGGGATCACCCTCATCGAGGTGTCCCTCAGCGGACGTGACGCGCTCGACGTCATCGCCCGGGCGCGCGCAGCGCTCGGCCCGGAAGCGACCCTCGGGGCCGGAACCGTGCTCAGCGCCGAGGACGCACGGGACGCCCACAAGGCCGGCGCCGCCTTCCTCGTCACCCCTGCGGTCAGCGAGGGCATCGCCACCGGCCGGGAGCTCGGACTCCCGGTCCTCGCCGGGGTGATGACCCCCACCGACATCCTCCAGGCACTGCGGCTCGGCGCCGACGCCCTCAAGCTCTTCCCGGCAGGCAGCGCCGGCGGCCCCGGGTACCTGAAGGACCTGCGCGGCCCCTTCCCCGACCTGCCCTTCGTGCCCGTCGGCGGAGTGGACGCGCAGGCCGCAGCGGTGTACCTGCGGGGCGGCGCCCTCGCCGTCGGCGTCGGATCGCCCCTGATCGGCGACGCCGCCGAGGGCGGCAGCGTCACCGCGCTGCGCGAACGGGCCCGCACCTTCCTGGACGTCGTCCGCGCGGAGGACCGCCCGTGACCGCCACCGCGTCCCCGGCGGTGCTCGGGACCGACCGCCTCGAACTCGGCGAGGGCATCCGCTGGACGGACGGCCGCGCCGTGCTCACCGACATCCTCAGCGGCCGGCTGCTGGCCGCTTCCGACGGCCCCGCCGCCCCGCACACGTTGATCGCCCAACTGCCGTGCCCGCTGGGTGCGGTGGCACCGGTCCAGGGCCGCCCCGGCCACTGGGTCGCGGCCGCGGGCACCGGCATCTGCCGCATCGACCCCGCGGGCCGGGCCGAGTGGATCGCCCGCCCCGAGGACGACGCCCTGGTGCCGATGCGGATGAACGACGGCGTCGCCGACCCGCACGGCCGCTTCTGGGCGGGCAGCATGGCCTACGACACCACCGAGGGCGCCGGCTCGCTCTACCGCCTGGACCGCGACGGACGTGTCACCCGTGTGCTGCGGGACATCACGATCCCCAACGGGCCGGCCTTCACCGCCGACGGCACCGTCATGTACCTCGCCGACAGCGCCCGCGGCGTCATCCGTCGCTATCCGGTCGACCCCGCCAGTGGCGACCCCGGCACGCCGGACACCTTCGTCACCCTCGCCGACGGCAGCCCCGACGGCATGACCACCGACAGCGAGGGCGGGCTGTGGACCGCCGTCTGGGGCACCGGACAGGTCCACCGCTACCTCCCGGACGGCAGCCTCGACCGGATCGTCGACCTGCCCGCCGGACAGCCCGCCGGACTCTGCCTCGGCGGCCCCGACGGCCGGACCCTCCTCGTCACCAGCGCGCACATCGGCCTGGCCGCCCCGGGACCGCTCGACGGCGCCGTGTTCGCCGTCCGGGTGGACGTCCCCGGCACACCGGCCGCCCCGTACCGCCCGGCGGACCGCGCCGACACCCCCTAGGAAGCCCCCATGAGCACCCCCCGGCCGCTGCGACCCGGACCCGTGGTCTGCGTCGGCGAGACCATGGCCGCCCTCGCCCCCGACCCCCTCGGGCCGCTCGACGACGCGGACCTGCTGCGCGTCGACATCGCGGGCGCCGAGTCCAACGTCGCGCTGTACCTCGCCGACCACGGAATCCCCGCCCGATGGGTCTCCGCGCTCGGCGACGACCCCTTCGGCCGGCGGGTCCGCGCGCGGATCGCCGCGGGCGGCGTCGACGTCACCGGGGTGCGCACCGACCCCGCACGGCCCACCGGGCTCCTGCTCAAGGACCCGGGAGCGCACGGCACCCGCGTCCACTACCACCGCGCGGGGTCGGCCGCCTCGGCGCTCACCCCCGACGTGCTCGACGACCCGGCCCTGGACGGAGCCGCGCTCGTCCACCTCAGCGGCATCACGCCCGCCCTCTCGCCCGGCTGCCACGCCCTCGTCGAACGGGCGCTGCGCCCCGACCGCCCGTGGCCCGTCAGCTTCGACGTCAACCACCGTCCCGCGCTGTGGACCGGCCGCTCCGCCGCGGACGTCCTGCGGCCGCTCGCCGACCGGGCCGACATCGTCCTCGTGGGTCTCGACGAGGCCCAGGCCCTGTGGGGCGGGGGGATCACCGACGCGCGCTCGGTCCGCGAGCTGCTGCCCGGGCCCGGTGTCCTCGTCGTCAAGGACGGGTCCCGTGCGGCCACGGCCTTCACCGGGACAGACGCGCACCGCGTGCCCGCCCTCACCGTCCGGGTGGCCGAGCCGGTCGGCGCCGGGGACGCCTTCGCCGCGGGCTTCCTCAGCGGTCTGCTGCGGGACCTGCCCGTGGAGCGGGCCCTTCGGCTCGGCCATCTGACCGCGGCCTCGGCCCTGCGTGTCCCGGCCGACCACGGGCCGCTGCCGGACCCCGCCGTCCTGGCCGCGCTGCTGGAGGCGGACGAGGAGACCTGGCGCACCGCCACGATCGGCTGAACCCTTCGGATGAGACCGTCCGGGGTGTCTCGTCCCGCAGGGTGACGTGTCGCGGCGGGCCCCCGGGTTACCGTGCGGCACATGGACACGGTCGATCTCACGGTCTACGGCGAGGAGTTCACCGCCGATCCCTATCCCGTCTACGCCAGGCTCCGCGAGAAGGGGCCCGTGCACCGCGTGCGCACCGCCGACGTCGGGGAGCTGTGGCTGATCGTCGGCCACGACCAGGCCCGGGCCGCGCTCGCCGACACCCGGTTCGCCAAGGACTCCCGCGCACTCGGGTGGACCTCCTACGACGAGGAACTCCTCGGCCGCCACATGCTCGTCTCCGACCCGCCGGAGCACACCCGGCTGCGCAAACTGGTGGCCCGGGAGTTCACCGGGCGCCGGGTCGAGGAGCTGGCGCCGCGCGTGGAGGAGATCACGGCAGCCCTGCTCGACGCGATGCTGGCCCGTCCGGACGGCACCGCCGACCTCGTCGAGGCGCTCGCCTACCCGCTGCCCATCACGGTCATCTGCGAGCTGCTCGGGGTGCCCGACCTGGACCGGGCGGCCTTCCGCGCCTGGTCGAACGAGGTCGTCGCACCGACCGGGCCGGAGGCCGAGCGCAGGGCCTTCGAGGAACTCGCCGCCTACCTGCACGAGCTGATCGAGGACAAGCGCTGCGCGCCCGGCGACGACCTGATGAGCGCGCTCATCCGCACCACCTCCGAGGACGGCGACCGGCTCTCGCGCTCCGAACTCGGCGGCATGGCCTTCCTGCTGCTGATCGCGGGACACGAGACGACGGTCAACCTGGTCTCCAACGGCGTCCGCGCGCTGCTCACCCACCCGGACCAACTGGCCCTCCTGCGGGCCGACATGAGCCTCATCGACGGCGCGGTGGAGGAGATGCTCCGCTACGACGGCCCGGTCGAGACCGCCACCTTCCGCTTCACGACCGAACCGGTCGACGTCGCCGGCACCGTCATACCGGCCCGCGAACCCGTTCTCGTCGCCCTGGCCTCCGCCGACCGCGACCCGGACCGCTTCACCGAGGCCGACCGCTTCGACATCCGCCGGGACACCCGGGGCCACGTCGCGTTCGGGCACGGCCTGCACTACTGCCTCGGCGCCCCGCTCGCCCGCCTCGAAGGACGCATCGCCGTCCGCGCCCTCCTGGAGCGCTGCCCCGACCTCGCGCTCGACGCCGATCCGGAGAAGCTGGACTGGCTGCCCGGCATGCTCATGCGCGGTGTGCGCCGGCTCCCCGTGCGCTTCACGCCCACGGTCCCCGGCTCGCCCGGCGCCTAGAATGTCGGTGCCCCTCACCAGGGCGTCCCCGCACGTCAGGCAGCACAGGAGAACACCGTGACCGTCGTCGCCGTCCCCGGTTCGAAGTCCGTCACCGCCCGGGCGCTGTTCCTGGCGGCGGCGGCCGAGGGGACGACCACACTGCGGCGGCCGCTGCTCTCCGACGACACCGACGGCTTCGCGGAGGGGCTGCTCCGGCTCGGCTACCGCGTGGACCGCGGCCCGGACGTATGGCGCGTCGAAGGACGCCCGACCGGACCCGCGGTCCCCGAGGCCGACGTCTACTGCCGCGACGCCGCCACCGCGGCCCGGTTCCTGCCGGCGCTCGCCGCGGCCGGGCACGGCACCTACCGCTTCGACGCCTCCGCCCAGATGCGCCGCCGCCCCGTCGCCCCGCTCACCACCGCCCTGCGGACGCTCGGTGTCGACCCTGCGCCACGAGGAGGCGGAGGGCCACCTGCCGCTGACCGTCGCCGCCGACGGCATCGAGGGCGGCGCGCTCGACCTCGACGCGAGCCTGTCCTCGCAGTTCCTCACCGCACTGCTCCTCGCCGGCCCGCTCATGCGCGAGGGACTGCGCGTCAACGTCACCGGGCTGGTCTCCGTCCCCTACGTCGAGATCACCATCGCCATGATGCGATCCTTCGGCGTCGAGGTCGGCCGCGAGGGCAGCGTGCTCGTCGTCCCGCCCGGCGGCTACCGTGCCGCGGACCACGCCGTCGAGCCCGACGCCTCCACCGCGAGCTACTTCTTCGCTGCGGCCGCCCTGACCGGCCGTGAGGTCACCGTTCCCGGCCTGGGCACAGGAGCGCTCCAGGGCGACCTGGGCTTCGTCGACGTCCTGCGCCGCATGGGGGCCCGCGTCGAGACCGGCGCCGACGCCACCACCGTCTCCGGCACCGGCACCCTGCGCGGGATCACCACGACCATGCGGGACATCTCCGACACGATGCCGACGCTCGCCGCGATCGCGCCGTTCGCCGACGGCCCGGTCCGCATCGAGGACGTCTACAACACCCGGGTGAAGGAGTGCGACCGCCTGGAGGTCTGCGCGACCAACCTGCGCCGGCAGGGCATCCGGGTGGAGACCGGCCGCGACTGGATCGAGATCCACCCCGGCACCCCCGCCCCGGTCGAGATCGCCTGCCACGGCGACCACCGCATCGCGATGAGCTTCGCCGTCGCCGCGCTCCGCACGGAAGGGGTGACCTTCGACGAACCCGGCTGCGTGAAGAAGACCTTCCCCGAGTTCCACGAGGTGTTCGGCGCGCTGCGCGAGGAGTGGGGCCTGTAGCCGCGGACCGCACCGGCCCGCCGCCGTGAGGACCTTCCGGTCCGTCTTCGTGTCCGTCTTGCTGTCCATCTCGGTCGTCCTCTCCCCGTGACGGCCCTGACGGCTGCGATGGCCGTGCTCCCGTGACGGCCCTTCGAACGGGGAAACCGCCACCGCCGCGGATCGCGTTGCACGGCCACGCGGAATTAACCGGATGCGGTGAAGGGCCCGCCCTGCGAAGCTGCGCCGATGGACCGACGCCGCATCTCGCGCATCGCGCACACCCACCACCCCATCGCCGCACCGCTGGACGACGCGACCGTGCGCAGTCTGCTCGGCAGGGCGCTGCGCCGCGGCGACGAACGCGTCCTCGACCTCGGCTGCGGGGAGGGCGCCTGGCTGCTGCGGGCCCTCGACGGCCGCCCGGACGTCACCGCGGAGGGCGTCGACCTGGACACCGGGGCACTGCGGAAGGCGGTCCGCGAGGCCGCCGCGCTCGGCGTCGGCGACCGGCTGACCCTCCACGAACAGGACGCGGGCGACTTCACCTCGCCGCACCCCTTCGACGTCGTGCTCAGCGTCGGCGCCGCACACGCCTTCGGCGGCCTCCTGCCGACCCTCGACGCGGCCCGAGCCCGCCTCGCCCCGGGGGGCACCGTGATCGTCGGCGACGTCTTCTGGGAGCGCGAACCCACCCCGGAACTCGTCGAGATGCTGGGGGAGTACGAGGACCTGGCGAGCACCGTGGACCGGATCGTCGCGGACGGCTGGACCCCGGTCCTCGCCCACGTCAGCACCGTCCGCGAGTGGGACGACTACGAGTGGTCCTGGACCGGTTCCCTCGCCGAGTGGGCCCTGGACCACCCCGCCGATCCCGACAGCGGCGCCGCCCTCGAAGCCGCCGCCGTCCACCGCGCCGAGTGGCTGCACGGCTACCGGGACGCGCTCGGCTTCGTCACGCTGCTGCTGCGCCGCACGACCTCCTGAGCGGCACCGCTCAGAAGGCCTGCGCTTCGGCCGGCCGGGCACGGAAGCTGGCCACCACGATGTGGAGGCTGACGACCAGTGCCCACAGGGGGAAGACCAGTTCGGCCAACCGCACGTTCGGCACGACGAACAGCAGGGTGACGCCGACGAGGTACCCCAGCAGCACCAGCCAGCGCGGGAACGTCCCCAGCCGCAGCGCGACGGTGGAGGCCGACAGCACGAACACCGCGGCCATCCGCATCGAGTACGTCGTCAGCAGGCTGTAGGTGAGGTGCTGCCCGAAGTACGACAACTCGGCCCGCGGAGGGCCGGGCGAGGCCACCTCCGTGGTGGCCAGCAGGCTGCCGGCCGCCGCGGCGGCGCCGAAGAGCGTCGCGACGAACACCAGGCCGCTGCCGAGGAACACCGTCGAGAGGAACTTGTCCTCGCCCGGGCCGACGTGCGCGCGCACCGCGCCCATGAACCAGAGGAAGAAGATGCCGGCGAAGGGGATGAGGGCCAGCGCCGTGTGGACCCCGCTGCGCGAGGAGAGGGTGAGGGGCGAGCTGGTCAGCGCGCCCTCGCCGCTGGGGATGGAGGCCCGGACCAGGACGATGGCGGCGCCGATCAGCACCGCGAACGCGATCCCCACCAGCCCCGCCGCTCGAGGCGTGCGCAGCGCCTGGACCTTCATCGCCATGAAAGGTTCTTCCCTCGTGGACAGCCGGGACCGACTCATCCCAGGAAGCACCGGCGTACGTGATCACGCCACCCGGGGCGGACCGCGGGGGTGACGTGCCCGCGGTGCCGCGTGCGGTCACCCCGCGCGCTTGCGGGCGCGCTCCGCGACCTCGGTCATCTCGGCGATCGTGACCGGCCGCCGCTCCCTGCGCGAGACCTCGCACGCCTCCGCCACGAGCAGCGCGTCGAGCGCCTCGCGCCCCTCGCAGGGGTTCTCCGACCGGCCCGCCACCACCTGCACGAAGGCGTCGATCTCCGCCCGGTACGCGTCCCCGAAGCGGTCCACGAACCCCGTCCACGGATCCGGCACGCCCGGCGCCGCGCCCGGTTCCACCGACGTGACCGGCGTACGGGGGCCGACGCCGACCGCGATCTGGTCCAGTGAACCGGCGAGTTCCATGCGGATGTCGTAGCCGGCGCCGTTGTAGCGGGTGGAGGTGGCGGTCGCGAGGGTGCCGTCGTCGAGGGTGAGGAGCGCCGCCGCGGTGTCCACGTCGCCGGCCTCACGGAAGAAGCCGGCCCCGCCGTTGGCGCCCATGGCGTACACCTCGACGACCTCACGGCCGGTCACCCACCGCACCGCGTCGAAGTCGTGGATCAGGCAGTCCCGGTAGAGCCCGCCGGACAGCGGCACGAACTCCGGCGGCGGGGGCGCCATGTCGGAGGTCAGGGCCCGTACGGTGTGCAGCCTTCCGAGGCGGCCGGCCCGGACCGCCTCGCGGGCTGCGCGGTAGCCGGGGTCGAAGCGGCGCTGGAATCCCATCTGGAGGACGGAGCCGGCCTCCTCGACCTCACGCAGGGCGGTGACCGTGGACTCCAGGTCGAGGGCGACCGGCTTCTCGCAGTACGCGGGGAGCCCGGCCCGCACGGCGCGGGAGATCAGCCCGGCGTGGGCGGAGGTCGCCGAGGCGATGACGACCGCGTCCGCGCCGCCCGCGAACGCCGCGTCGACCGAGGCCGCCGCCCGCGCACCGGCACCGAGCCGCGCGGCGGCCTCGGCGGCCCGCGCGGCGTCGGCGTCCGCGAGGACCAGCTCGGAGACCTCGGGGTGGGCGTGGAGGGTGGCCGCGTGGAAGGAACCGAGGCGCCCGACACCGAAGAGGACGACGCGCATGTACGGGGTGCCTTTCTCACGGGTGCGGTGGAGGCGCGGGCAGGGCGGCCAGGGAGTAACCGCCCCGCCCGCGCCGGATCCGGGGTGACCGGGGACGTGCGTCCCTCAGCGGTAGAACGCCGGTCGGTCGACCAGCTCGACCTCGACGCGTCCGCCCGTGCTCTGCGAGCGGACACCGGCCTCGCAGATCGCCGCCGCGGCGTAGCCGTCCCACACGCTCGGGCCGGTGACCTCACCGCGCCGGGTGGCGTCGACCCATGCCTGGACCTCGCGGTCGTAGGCGTCGGCGAAGCGCTCCACGAAGTCCTGGGCGATCGTGCCGCCCCAGCGGCCCGCGGTGTTGACGAGCAGGTCGTGCGCGTCGCCGATCCGGGCGCTGCCGCGCTCGCAGACCGCCTCGGCCTGCACCTGGTAGCCGAAGCCGCAGTTGAGGAAGACCTCGACGTCGACGACGGCCCCTCCGTCGGTCTCGAAGACCACGAACTGCGGGTCGTCCAGGCCCTCGGGCGCGTTCGAGGACGGGCGCGGGCGCAGCACCGTCACGGCGGTGATCTCCTGGCCGAGCAACCAGCGGGTCACGTCCATCTCGTGCACGAGCGAGTCGTTGACGAGGTTGGCGTTGGTGAAGCCGGGAGGGATGCTCGCGTTGCGGTGCCGGTTGTGCAGCATCAGCGTCCGGCCCAGCTCACCGCTGTCCAGCAGGGCCTTGAGCTTCGTGTACTCCGCGTCGTAGCGCCGCATGAAGCCGACCTGCACCCGTCGGTGCCCCAGCCTCTGCTCGGCCTCCATCACGCGCAGCGCCGACGCGGCGTCGGGAGTGAGCGGCTTCTCGCACAGCACCGGCAGGTCGTGCTCGAAGGCGGCGAGCAGCGCCGCCTCGTGGGCGGGGCCGGGGGAGGCGATGAGGACGGCGTCCACGTCGGCCGCGGCCATCGCCGCGGCGGGGTCGGTGTAGGCCGTGCAGCCCTCGATGCCGTCGGCGACCGCCTTCACCCGCTCGGCGTCGACGTCGACGACGGCGGTCACCCGGGCGCCGCTCACGACGTCGTTGATGCGGCGTACGTGGTCGGCACCCATCTTGCCGGTGCCGATGACGGCGACCCCGAGCGGTCCGTGCTGCGTCATGATGCGTGTCTTCCCTTTCGTGGGCGGTGCGTCAGGCACCGCAGGAGCGCAGGAACTTCCGGGTGCGCTGCGCGATGGGCAGCGGCCGCTCCGGCTCGCAGGGGTACATGTCCTGCTCGACGATGGCGAAGAGGTCCACGCCCAGGCCCTGCGCGGCGGCCAGCACGGGCTCCAGGGCGGGCACCCCGGCCGGTGGCTCGCACATGACCCCGCGCTGCACGGCCGGGCCGAAGGGGATCCCGTTCTTGACGACGTCGGCGAGGATCTCCGGGTCGACCTGCTTCAGGTGCAGGTAGCCGATCCGCTCGCCGTAGGTCTCGATGAGCTTGACGCTGTCGCCGCCGCAGTAGGCGTAGTGGCCGGTGTCCAGGCAGAGGCTGACCAGACCGGGGTCGGTGGCGTCGAGGAAGCGCTCGACGTGCTCCTCGGTGTCGATGTGCGTGTCGGCGTGCGGGTGGACCACGATGTCCAGGCCGTACGTGTCGCGGACCTGGCGGCCCAGGCGCTCCATGCCGGTCGCGAGGTGTCCCCACTGCTCGGCGGTGAGCTCGCGCGGCTCGATGACCTCGGCGGTCTTGTCGTCGCGCCAGAAGGACGGGATGACCACCAGGTGACCGGCGTCCATGGCCTGGGCGAGGGCGGCGACCTGGCCGACGTGCTCCCACGTGGCGTCCCACACCGAGGGCCCGCGGTGCAGGGAGGTGAAGACGGTGCCCGCGGAGACCTTCAGGCCCCGGCGCGCGGTCTCCTCGGTGAGCCGGGCGGGGTCGGTCGGCAGGTAGCCGTACGGGCCGAGCTCGATCCACTCGTAGCCCGACTCGGAGACCTCGTCCAGGAAGCGCTGCCAGGGCACCTGCTGCGGGTCGTCGGGGAACCAGACGCCCCACGAGTCGGGCGCGGAGCCGATCCGGATCCGGTCCAGAACGGGGGAGGGGGCAGTCATGAGGAGGGCTCCTCTCACCGGTCGCCGCGGACCGGTCGTGGTTCGGTAGGGCGGCCCGTCAGGGCGGTGGTACGGATGCCCGCGAAGCTCCGTGGTCCCGCTGGAAGCTTCGCCGTCCGGCCGGGCAGCCGTCAAGAGTTAGTCCTGACATACGGACGTCATGTCAGAGTGGAACCGGGGCCGGGCGGCCCCTCACGGGGAGGGACGGCCCTCGCCCAGGTCCTCCGGTCCGGGCAGTTCCTCCACGTCGACACCGCGGACCTGGGCGAGTTCGTGCTTGAGCGCGGCCAGCTCGGCGCCGCCGGCCATGTGGTGGGTCAGCTGCTCCAGGGAGACCTCGTCGCGGCCCGCGCTCAGCTCCAGGGTGCCCAGCCGCAGCACCGAGAAGTGGTCGCCCACCATGAAGGCGTGGTGCGGATTGTGGGTGATGAAGATGACGCCCAGACCCCGGTCGCGTGCGGCCGCGATGTACTTCAGGACGACACCCGACTGCTTGACGCCCAGTGCCGCGGTCGGCTCGTCCAGGATCAGCACCCGTGCGCCGAAGTGGACCGCGCGGGCGATGGCCACGGACTGCCGCTGGCCGCCGGAGAGGGTGCCGATGGGCTGTTCCAGGTCGTCCAGGACGATGCCCATCGCCCGCAGTTCCTCGTCCGCGGTCCGTTTCATCCGGGCGATGTCCAGGCGCCGTACGGGCCGGGGGCCGCGGGTCAGTTCGGAGCCGAGGAAGAAGTTCCGCCAGACCGGCATCAGCGGGACGGTCGCCAGGTCCTGGTAGACGGCGGCGATGCCGCGGTCCAGGGCCTCGCGCGGGGTGTTCAGCCGTACGGGTGCGCCGTCGATGCGGAACTCGCCCTCGGTGTGCTGGTGCAGCCCGGAGACGATCTTGATCAGGGTGGACTTGCCCGCGCCGTTGTCGCCGAGGACGCAGGTGACCTGCCCCGGCCGGACGGCCAGGTCGACCCCGTGCAGGGCACGGACGTTGCCGTAGGTCTTGCCCACCCGGTCCAGTTCGACGACGGGCCCGGGGACGGCGGCGGTGCCGTCGGGGTCGGTGGTGGTGGCGGTGGTCATCGGGCTCACCTCCGGGTCGCCGTGCGGCGGACCCACAGATTGACGAGGGTCGCGATCAGGAGCATCACGCCGAGGAAGAACTTGAACCAGTCGGGGTTCCAGTTGGCGTACACGATGCCCTGGGAGACCATCCCGAAGATGAAGGCGCCGATCACCGAGCCGATCGCCGAACCGTAGCCGCCGGTGAGCAGGCAGCCGCCGATGACCGCCGCGATGATGTACAGGAACTCGTTGCCGACGCCTTCGCCCGACTGCACCGCGTTGAACGAGAACAGCAGGTGCATGCCGGTGAACCAGGCCCCGAAGCCCACGGCCATGAACAGCGCGATCTTGGTGAAGGCCACCGGTACGCCGACCGCCCGCGCGCTGTCCTTGTTGCCGCCGACCGCGAAGGTCCAGTTGCCGAACCTGGTGCGCAGCAGCACCCAGGTGGCCAGCGCCGCGAAGCCGAGCCACCATAGAACCGTCACCTTGAGCTGGACCCCGCCGATGCCGATCTCCGAGGCGAACAGCGCGCGCGCCTGGCCGAAGCCGTCCATGTCGCTGATGGAGTCGGTGGCGACGTTGCCGGTGAAGATCTTGGTGACCGCCAGGTTGAGGCCCTGCAGCATCAGGAAGGCGGCCAGGGTGATGAGGAAGCTGGGCAGCCCGGTCTTCACCAGCATGTAGCCGTTGAGCGCCCCGATGCCCAGGGACACCACCAGGGCGACGGCCACCCCGGTCCAGACGTTCATGCTCAGCTGGAAGCTGAACATGCTCGCGGTCAGCGCGGACGCGGTGACCGCGACGCCGGCCGAGAGGTCGAACTCGCCGCCGATCATCAGCAGGGCCACGGGCAGCGCCATGATGCCCATGACCGACGCCTGGTAGAGCACGGTGGCCAGCGAGCCCGCCTCGCGGAAGGACGGCGCCACCGCGAAGAAGAAGAGGTAGACCGCGACGGCGGCGATCAGCGCGCCGATCTCCGGGCGGGCCAGCGTCCTGCGCAGCAGCGAGCGTTCGGCGGTGCGGCCGTCCGTCTTGGAGGCGGGTGCCGCGGGTGGTGAGGGGGACGCCGCTGGGGCGGCTGCCTGGGACACAGGGATCACCGGGTGCCCTTCGCGGCGAACGAGGCCACGGACTCGACGTTGTCCTTGTCGACGAAGGCCGGGCCGGTCAGCACCGGGGCGACGCCTCCACCGCTGACGTTGCCGTTGGTCTTGTACAGCCACAGGGAGTCGACGGAGAGGTAGCCCTGCAGGTACGGCTGCTGGTCGACGGCGAACTGCACGCCACCGTCCTGGACGGCCTTGACCAGGTCCTTGTTGAGGTCGAACGTGCCGACCTTGGCCTTGCTCCCGGCGTCCGCGACCGACTGGACGGCCGTGAGGGCGAAGGGCGCGCCCAGGGTGACGACGTAGTCGATGCCGGAGTCCTGCTTGAGCTTCGCCGTGATCGTGGACTTCACCGACGGCATGTCCGTGCCGTTGACGTAGAGGTTCTCGGTCTTCCCCTTGAAGGTCTTCTTCACGCCGGCGCAGCGGGCCTCCAGGGCGACGTGGCCCTGTTCGTGGATCACGCAGATGTTGTGCTGCGCTCCGAGGTCGTTGAGCTTGTTGCCCAGCGCCTCGCCGGCGACGCTCTCGTCCTGCCCGAAGTACTCCAGCAGTCCCTGGTCCTTCCAGTCGTCCAGACCCGCGTTGAAGCCGACCACCGGGATGCCCGCGGCCTCGGCCTTGGCGACTACGTCCTTCATGGCGTCGGGCTTGGCCAGGGTGACGGCTATTCCGTCGACCTTCTGGTCGATCGCGTTCTGGATCAGGTTGGCCTGGGTCGCCGCGTTGGGGTCGTTGGAGTAGATGAGCTCCACGTTGTCCTTGGCGGCGGCGGCCTGGGCGCCCTTGCGGATCAGGTCCCAGAAGGTGTCACCGGGGGCGGCGTGGGTGACCATCGCGATCTTCATCCGCGGGGTGCCGGCCTTGCCCGCGGCGGGGGCGTCCGCCGACTCCTCGGCCTTCTTCCCGCCTGAGCTGCTGGAACAGCCCGCTGCGAGGAGGACCGCCGCGGCGGAGAGGGCCGCGACGGCGGAGATCCGACGGTTTCTGCGAGAGCGTTCCATGTTCCTGCACCTCACTGCGGTGGGAGGGAGAAGGGGACGGACGTGTTTCACATGGCCGGGTGCTGCACGGGAGCAAACCCCTCCCCGGGGCGCCTGTCAAGACTTTGTCAAGACATCAATTCATCTCGACGTAACGACAAGGTAACGACCCGGACTTCCGGCGGGGCGGTACGTTCGTATGTAAGGACATAGTGTTGACATCGCGCGACCGGGCGGGCTAGACCTGACAGGGCCGCAGAGCGACCCCCCGGTGACGCACGACGAGGAGTCACGCCCATGACCGAGCCGTACGACCTGATCACGATGGGCCGGATCGGGGTGGACCTCTACCCCCTGCAGACCGGTGTGCCGCTGCCCCAGGTCGAGACGTTCGGCAAGTTCCTCGGGGGCTCCGCCACCAATGTTGCGGTCGCCGCGGCCCGCCTCGGCCGCAGCACCGCGGTCATCACCCGCACCGGCGACGACCCCTTCGGCGCCTACTGCCACCAGGCCCTCAAGGAGTTCGGGGTCGACGACCGCTACGTCACCCCCGTCGCCGCGTACCCGACGCCGGTCACCTTCTGCGAGATCTTCCCGCCGGACGACTTCCCGCTCTACTTCTACCGGCTCCCCAAGGCCCCCGACCTCGAGATCCACGCCGCCGAACTGGACCTCGACGCCGTCCGGACCGCCCGCATCTTCTGGATGACCGGGACCGGCCTGTGCGCGGAGCCCAGCCGCACCGCCACCCTCGCCGCCCTCGAGGCCAGGGCGCGGCGCGGCACCACCGTCTTCGACCTCGACTGGCGCCCCATGTTCTGGAAGGACCCGGACGAGGCCCGTCCCTACTACGCACGGGCGCTGGCCTCGGCCACCGTCGCCGTCGGCAACCTCGACGAGTGCGAGGTCGCCACGGGGGTGCGCGAACCACGTGCCGCGGCCGAGGCGCTGCTCGCCGCCGGTGTCGAACTGGCCGTCGTCAAGCAGGGCCCCAAGGGCGTCCTGGCCGTCCACCGCGACGGCAGCACCGCAGAGGTCCCGCCGGTGCCCGTCGAAGTGGTCAACGGGCTCGGCGCGGGCGACGCCTTCGGCGGCTCCCTCTGCCACGGGCTGCTCGCCGGCTGGGACCTGGAGCGGATCATGCGCCACGCCAACGCCGCCGGCGCGATCGTGGCGTCGCGCCTGGCCTGCTCCTCCGCGATGCCCACCGCGTCGGAGGTCCAGGACCTCCTCGACCGCGGCTGACGGTCCGTCCTCTGCCCGAAAGTGAGCTCCTCTTGAGCATCAGCATCTCCGACCTGGTGAAGGTGCGGACCCACCATCCCGAGGCGATCGCCGAAGCCGCCGCCCGCCGCGTCCGCCGCCCGCTCGTCGGCGACAGCGGCCGGCTGATGATCGTGGCCGCGGACCACCCCGCGCGGGGCGCGTTCGCCGTGGGCGACCGGGAGTTCGCCATGGCCAACCGCGTCGACCTGCTGGAGCGGCTGTGCACCGCGCTCTCCCGCCCCGGCGTGGACGGGGTCCTCGGCACCGCGGACATCCTGGAGGACCTGCTGCTGCTCGGCGCGCTCGAGGGCAAGGTCGTCATGGGGTCGATGAACCGCGGGGGCCTCGCCGGTGCCTCCTTCGAGCTCGACGACCGCTTCACCGGCCACCGCGCCCAGGACATAGCCCGGCTCGGCTTCGACGCGGGCAAGCTGCTCCTGCGCATCAGCTACGAGGACAGCGGCTCGCTGAGCACCATGGTCGCCACCGCCCGCGCCATCGACGACATGGCCGAGCACCGGCTCCCGGTCTTCGTCGAGCCCTTCATATCCCGCCGCGTCGACGGCAGGGTGCGCAACGACCTGAGCGCGGAGGCCGTCACCAAGTCCATCGCCATCGCCTCCGGGCTCGCCGGGACCTCCGCCTACACCTGGCTCAAGGTGCCCGTCACCGATGACGTCGACGACATGGCCACCGTCATGGAGACCTCCACCCTCCCCGCCGTCCTGCTCGGGGGAGAGGTGGGCAGGGAACAGGACGCGGTCTACGAGAAGTGGCGCAAGGCGCTGCGCCTGCCCACCGTCCAGGGCCTGGTCGTCGGCCGCACGCTGCTGTACCCGGCGGAGGGCGGTGTGGAGACCGCCGTCGACACCGCCGTCGGCCTGCTGTGACGTCCCGGTCGAACCGCGAGAAGTGCGAGGCTCACGCCATGACCAGCACCGAGAACCACCTGGCCGCAGGGAAGGCCGCCGCCGGCCCGTACGCCGTCGACGTCGACCCCCGACGGGCCGGCTGGGACCACTCCTCGCTGCGGATCCTGGAACTCGCGCCCGGCGGGCGGCACGAGTTCGCCACGGGTGACAGCGAGTGGATCGTGCTGCCGCTCTCCGGAGGCTGCGAGGTCTCCACCGGAGAAGGGACGTTCCGGCTCACCGGGCGCGAGAGCGTCTTCGCCGGCGTCAGCGACTTCGCGTACGTGCCGCGCGACGAGACGGTCACCGTCACCACCGCCTCCGGCGGCCGCTTCGCCCTGACCGGTGCCCGCTGCGACCGCCGGCTGCCCGCCCGCTACGGACCGGCCTCCGCCGTCCCCGTCGAGCTGCGGGGCAGCGGCAGCTGCAGCCGCCAGGTCAACAACTTCGGCGCCGCCGGGGTCTTCGAGTGCGACCGGCTGATCGCGGTCGAGGTGCTCACCCCGGCGGGCAACTGGTCGTCCTTCCCGCCGCACAAGCACGACGAGGACCGCGAGGGCGAATCGCGCCTGGAGGAGATCTACTACTTCGAGATCGCCCCGGCGCACGGGAAGGAGGGCATCGGCTACCAACGGGTCTCACCGTCCGGCAACGGCCGCAACACCGACGTCCTCGCCGAGGTCCGGCACGGCGACGTCGTCCTCATCCCCGACGGCTGGCACGGCCCCTCGATGGCCGTCCCTGGCCACGACATGTACTACCTCAACGTCATGGCGGGCCCGGGGGAGGAGCGCGCCTGGCTGATCTGCGACCACCCCGACCACGCCTGGGTCAGGGCCACCTGGCCGGACCAGCCCGTCGACCCGCGCCTTCCCCTGTACACCGCCCCCGCCGTCACCGACGAAGCCCCCGAGAGGTCCTGATGAGCAGCCAGTCCGTACGACGCCTCACGGTCGCCCAGGCGCTGGTGCGGTTCCTGTCCGCGCAGTACACCGAGCGCGACGGGGTCCGTCGCCGGCTCGTCGCCGGCACGTGGGGCATCTTCGGCCACGGCAACGTCGCCGGCATCGGCCAGGCCCTGGTGGAGTACCGGCAGGAGATGCCCTACCACCAGGGCCGCAACGAGCAGGCCATGGTGCACGCCGCCGTCGGCTACGCCCGTCAGCTCAACCGGCTGTCCGCACAGGCCGTCACCACCTCCATCGGCCCCGGGGCCACCAACCTCGTCACCGGCGCCGCGCTCGCCACCGTCAACCGGCTGCCGGTGCTCCTGCTCCCCGGCGACTCCTTCGCCAACCGCCTCCCCGACCCGGTGCTGCAGCAGCTGGAGCACACCCAGTACGGCGACGTCTCCGTCAACGACGCGCTGCGCCCGGTCTCCCGCTGGTTCGACCGGGTCACCCGGCCCGAGGCCCTGATCCCGTCCGCGCTCCAGGCGATGCGGGTGCTCGCCGACCCCGCCGAGACCGGCGCCGTCACGCTCGCACTCCCGCAGGACGTCCAGGCCGAGGCGTACGACTGGCCGGAGGAGTTCTTCGCCGAGCGCGTCTGGCACGTACGGCGTCCCGTCCCCGAGGCCGCCGAACTCGCCGCGGCCGCCGAGGCGGTGCGCGCCGCGCGGCGCCCGCTGATCATCGCGGGCGGCGGTGTCCACCACAGCGAGGCCGAGCCCGCCCTGCAGGCGCTGGCCGAGGCCACCGGCATCCCGGTGGCGTCCACCCAGGCCGGCAAGGGCTCGCTGCGCCACGACCACCCGGCCGACCTCGGCGGCGTCGGGCACACCGGCACGGCCGTGGCCGACGACATCGCGCGCACCGCCGACCTGGTCATCGGCGTGGGCACCCGCTACACCGACTTCACCACCGCCTCCTCCACCCTCTTCGCCGCCCCCGGGGTGCGCTTCCTCAACCTCAACGTCACCGGCTTCGACGCCCACAAGCTCGGTGCCCGCACCCTGGTCGGCGACGCCCGCGCGAGCCTCGAAGCCCTCGCCGGGGCCGTGGCGGGACACCGCGTCGACCCGGCGTACGAGGCCGAGTACCGCGCGGGCAAGGAGAGCTGGGAGCGCGTGGTCGACGCCGCGTACGCCGCGGAGGACACGGACCGCCCCACCCAGACCCAGGTGCTCGGCGCGCTCGACTCGGTGGTCGGCGACGACGACGTGGTCATCAACGCCGCCGGCTCCCTCCCCGGTGACCTGCACAAGCTGTGGCGCGCCCGCTCACCGCGGCAGTACCACCTGGAGTACGGCTACTCCTGCATGGGCTACGAGATCCCCGCCTCCATCGGCGTGCGGATGGCCGCGCCCGACCGGCCGGTGTGGGCGCTCGTCGGGGACGGCACCTACCTGATGATGCCGACGGAGATCGTGACCGCCGTCCAGGAGGGTGTGAACGTCAACCTCCTCCTCATCCAGAACCACGGCTACGCCTCCATCGGCGGACTGTCCTCCGAGGTCGGCGGCGAGCGCTTCGGCACCGCCTACCGCTACCGGGCCGCCGACGGCTCCTTTACCGGCGACCCGCTCCCGGTGGACCTCGCCGCCAACGCCGCCAGCCTCGGGATGGACGTGCTGCGCGCCCGGACGGTGCGCGAGCTGCGCGAGGCGCTGGCCGCCGCCCGTGCCTCCGACCGCCCGACCTGCGTGTACGTCGAGACCGACCCCACGCCGACGGCCCCCGCCGCCCAGGCCTGGTGGGACGTGCCGGTCGCCGAGACCGCCTCGCGGGAGGCGGCCGTCGAGGCCCGCAAGTCCTACGAACGGCACCTGGGCGACCGCCGCCGCCACCTGTGAGGCGGCTCCAGGAACCCGCTACCACCGACCGCGCCACCGACCGCACCGGCCCGCCCGCGGGCCCTTCGAGAAGGGGTGGACCCAAATGTTCGGACAATGTGATGTCAGAGTTTCCTGAGATCGAGACCGGCGGATACGCTCCCCCTGTGTCCAAAGCAGAGTCCGCGCCGCTCGAGTTCGAGGTGGACCGCTCCAGCCCGGTGCCGCTGTACTACCAGCTCGCCCAGCAGCTGGAGGGCGCCATCGAGCACGGCAGGCTCGCCCCGGGCAGCCTCCTGGGCAACGAGATCGAACTCGCCGGACGGCTCGGCCTCTCCCGGCCGACCGTCCGGCAGGCCATCCAGTCGCTCGTGGACAAGGGACTGCTGGTGCGCCGTCGCGGCGTGGGCACCCAGGTCGTGCACAGCCAGGTCAAGCGGCCCCTGGAGCTGAGCAGCCTCTTCGACGACCTCCAGGCGGCCGGGCAGAGCCCCGCGACCCAGGTGCTGCGCAACGAGACCGAGCCGGCCTCCGCCCAGGTCGCCGCCGCCCTCGGCCTCGCCGAGGGCAGCGACGTCGTCGTCCTGCAACGGCTGCGCTTCACCCACGGTGAGCCGATGGCCCACATGTGCAACTACCTGCCGCCCGGACTCCTGTCCCTGGACAACGCCAGGCTGGAGTCCACCGGCCTGTACCGCATGATGCGCGCCGCCGGGATCACCCTGCACAGCGCCCGTCAGTCGGTCGGCGCCCGGTGCGCCACCGAGGCGGAGGGCGAGCTGCTCGCCGAGGACCCCGGGGCCGCGCTGCTCACCATGAACCGGACGACGTACGACGACACGGGACGGGCCGTCGAATACGGCACGCACATCTACCGCGCCTCCCGCTACGCCTTCGAGTTCCAGCTCCTCGTACGGGCCTGAACGACCGCGGAACCCCCCCTTCCGCAAGCATCGCACCCTGTGACGGATACTTGGTCGGTTCCAAGACCTGCAGGGAAAGGCACGACGTGGAGAGCGCGAACAGGGGAAAGCGTGCGCTCGGTGCGCTACTGACAGTGGTCATCGGTGTGACGCTGGCGGGTTGCAGCAGCACCGGGGGCCTGCGCGCGGAGCAGCGGGCCAAGGAGGCCCAGGCCAACGGATCGGCCGTCGACACACCGAAGTGGACGGTCGCCATGGTCACCCACGCCGGTGCCGGGGACAGCTTCTGGGACATCGTCCAGAAGGGTGCCCGGCAGGCCGCGGCCAAGGACAACATCAAATTCCTGTACTCCAACAGCGACCAGGGCAAGGACCAGGCGCAGCTGGTGCAGACCGCCATCGACCAGAAGGTCGACGGCCTGGTCGTCACGCTCGCCAAGCCCGAGGCCATGAAGGACGTCGTCCTGAAGGCGGAGAAGGCCGGCATCCCGGTCGTCACCATCAACTCCGGGTCCGCCCAATCCAAGGAGTACGGCGCCCTGGCGCACATCGGCCAGGACGAGACCGTCGCCGGCGAGGCCGTCGGCGACGAGCTCACGGCGCGCGGCAGGAAGCACGTCCTGTGCGTGCTCCACGAGCAGGGCAACGTGGGCCACGAGCAGCGCTGCGCGGGCGTGAAGAACACCTTCGCGGGCACGACGGAGAACCTCTACGTCAACGGCACCAACATGCCGGACGTCCAGTCCGCCCTCCAGGCCAAGCTGGCGGCCGACCGTTCCATCGACGCCGTCGTGACCCTGGGCGCGCCCTACGCCGCCACCGCCGCCAAGGCGAAGGACCAGGCGGGCAGCCGGGCCGAGGTCGACACCTTCGACCTCAACGGCCAGGTCGCGGGCGCGCTGGAGGACGGCACCATCGGCTTCGCCGTCGACCAGCAGCCGTACCTGCAGGGCTACGAGGCCGTCGACCTGCTGTGGCTCTACCGGTACAACGCCGACGTGCTCGGCGGTGGCAGGCCCGTGCTCACCGGCCCGCAGATCGTCACCAAGGACGACGCGGCCGCGCTGAAGGACTACGCGAAGCGGGGCACCCGATGACCGCGGACAGCCTCGCGCCCCCGAGACGGCTCGGGCACCGCCTGCTCAGCCGCCCCGAGCTCGGGGCCGTCGTCGGCGCCGTGGCCGTCTTCGTCTTCTTCTCGGTGGCGGCCGACTCCTTCCTGCGGCCGGCGAGCCTGGGGACCGTCCTCTACGCGGCGTCCACCATCGGGATCATGGCGGTGCCGGTGGCGCTGCTGATGATCGGCGGCGAGTTCGACCTGTCGGCGGGCGTGCTGGTCACGTCCTCCGCCCTGGTGTCATCGATGTTCAGCTACCAGATGACGGCGAACGTCTGGGTGGGCGTGGGCGTCTCGCTGCTCGTCACCCTCGCCATCGGCTTCTTCAACGGCATCATGCTGGCCCGCACGAAGCTGCCCAGCTTCATCATCACGCTGGGCACCTTCCTGATGCTCACCGGCCTCAACCTGGGCTTCACCAAGCTCATCGACAGCACGGTCAGCACCAAGTCCATCTCCGACATGGAGGGCTTCGCGTCGGCGCGGGCGTTGTTCGCCTCGCACCTGACGATCGGCGACGTCGACCTCCAGGTGACCATCCTGTGGTGGATCGCCCTGGTCGCCGTGGCCACGTGGGTCCTGCTGCGCACCCGCGCCGGCAACTGGATCTTCGCCTCCGGCGGCGGCCCCGACGCGGCCCGCGCGGTCGGCGTCCCCGTCACCCGTACGAAGACGGGCCTGTACATGGCCGTCGCCTTCTGCGCGTGGATCTCCGGGCAGCACCTGCTGTTCTCCTTCGACGTCGTGCAGTCGGGGGAGGGCATCGGCAACGAGTTCCTGTACATCATCGCCGCCGTGATCGGCGGCTGTCTGATGACCGGCGGCTACGGCTCCGCCATCGGCTCGGCGGTCGGCGCGTTCATCTTCGGCATGACCAGCAAGGGCATCGTCTACGCGGAGTGGAACCCGGACTGGTTCAAGTTCTTCCTGGGCGCCATGCTGCTGCTGGCGACGCTGCTCAACGCCTGGGTGCGCAAGCGGGCGGAGGCGGCGAAGTGACGGTCCTGGTGAAGCTGACCGACGTCAGCAAGGCGTACGGGCACGTGCGCGCCCTGGAGGGCGTCTCCCTGGAGGTGCACGCGGGGGAGATCACCTGCGTCCTCGGTGACAACGGTGCGGGCAAGTCCACCCTGATCAAGATCATCGCCGGGCTGCACCAGCACGACGGGGGCACTTACGAGGTCGAGGGCGTGCCCGTACGCCACGCCTCCCCCCGCGAGGCCCTCGACCGCGGCATCGCCACGGTCTACCAGGACCTGGCCGTCGTCCCGCTGATGCCCGTGTGGCGGAACTTCTTCCTCGGTTCCGAGCCGAGGAAGGGCCGCGGCCCCTTCAAGCGCCTGGACGTCGCCATGATGCGGGAGACCACGCGCACGGCACTGCGCGACATGGGGATCGACCTGCGCGACGTGGACCAGCCCATCGGCACCCTGTCGGGCGGGCAGCGGCAGAGCGTCGCCATCGCCCGGGCCGTGCACTTCGGGGCCAAGGTGCTCATCCTCGACGAGCCCACGGCGGCACTCGGCGTCCGGCAGTCCGGCGTCGTCCTGAAGTACGTCGCCGCGGCCCGGGACGCCGGGCTGGGTGTGGTCCTCATCACGCACAACCCCCATCACGCCCACCTCGTCGGCGACCGCTTCGTCCTGCTGCGCCGCGGCACGATGACCGGCTCCTACACCAGGGACGGGATCACGGTGGACGAGCTCACGCGGGAGATGGCCGGCGGCTCGGACCTCGAGGCCCTCGCGCACGAGCTGCGCCGCCCGGCGCCGTGAGGGCGGGTGGGCGGCCCCCGGCCGTCCACCCGCGCACCCGCTCCGTCGGCGCCCGGGGCAGCGGGCCACGCCCCCGCCGGCCCCGGCACCTAGAATCACTCGGAGAAACGCCCCCGACCCCGGAGAGACGAACCTTGCGAGCGACGACCGAGCAGCAGTTCGGGACCGAGTCCGGGATCGGATCCACGGGGGTGAACCGATGAGCATGTACCGAGGTGCCGCCCGCTCCTCCAGCAGTTCCACACTCCTGAGCACGGTGGGCCGCCGCGAGCGCCGCTCGCACCTCACCGCGCCCCGGGTCCCCACCGTCGGCATCGACATCGGCGGCACCAAGGTGATGGCCGGCGTCGTCGACGCGGACGGCACCATCCTGGAGAAGCTGCGCACCGAGACCCCGGACAAGAGCAAGAGCCCGAAGGTGGTCGAGGACACCATCACCGAGCTCGTCCTCGACCTGTCCGAGCGGCACGACGTGCACGCCGTGGGCATCGGCGCGGCCGGGTGGGTCGACGCGGACCGCTCCCGGGTGCTCTTCGCCCCCCACCTGTCCTGGCGCGACGAGCCGCTGAAGGCCCGCCTCACCGAGCGCCTGCGGGTCCCCGTCATGGTGGACAACGACGCGAACACCGCCGCGTGGGCGGAGTGGCGCTTCGGCGCCGGCCGCGGTGAGAACGACCTCGTCATGATCACGCTGGGCACCGGGATCGGCGGCGCCATCCTGGAGGACGGCCAGGTCAAGCGGGGCCGCTACGGCGTCGCGGGCGAGTTCGGCCACATGCAGGTCGTGCCCGGCGGCCACCGCTGCGCCTGCGGCAACCGCGGCTGCTGGGAGCAGTACAGCTCGGGCAACGCCCTGGTGCGCGAGGCCCGCGAACTCGCGGCGGCGGAGTCCCCTGTCGCGTACGGGATCATCGACCGGGTCGACGGCCAGGTCCGGGAGATCACCGGACCGCTCATCACGGAGCTCGCCCGTGAGGGTGATCCGATGTGCGTCGAGCTCTTCCAGGACATCGGCCAGTGGCTGGGCGTCGGCATCGCCAACCTCGCCGCCGCCCTGGATCCTTCCTGCTTCGTCATCGGCGGCGGCGTCAGCGCGGCCGACGACCTGCTGATCGCCCCGGCCCGCGACGCCTTCCGGCGCCATCTGACCGGCCGCGGCTACCGGCCGGAGGCGCGTATCGTCAAGGCGCAGCTCGGCCCAGAGGCCGGGATGGTCGGCGCCGCGGACCTGGCGCGGCTGGTCGCGCGCCGCTTCCGGCGGGCCAACCGGCGGCGGGTCGAGCGGTACGAGCGCTACGCGAAGGTCGTCGGCAAGTGAGTGCCATGCCCCCGAGGAAGCCGCCGCGCTGGGTGCAGTGGACGGTCGTCCCGCTGCTGATCCTGGTGCCGATCGGCTACGTGATCATCTCCGCCGAGCAGAGCCGGGACAGCGGCGAGGAGAAGCAGCAGCAGGCCGCCGCCACCACGCTCACCTACCTGTGGCCCACCAAGGTGCAGCGGCGCATCTACGAGGTGCCGATCCCGTCCGGGTCGACGCCGGTGGCGTACCTGGAGACCAACAACTGGGCCTCCAGTTCCTTCTACGTGCAGTTCCGCACCAACCAGGGCGGCCTGGACACCTTCCTCGCCCAGGTCGGCACGAGCCGCTCCGCCCTGAGGGACGGCGACGTGACCGTGAGCCCGAAGCAGGCCCGCACGGTGCGCTGGACCTTCGGCACGGACCGCCGGTGGGCCGGTCTCAAGCTCAAGCAGCACGGCGACAAGCCGGACCACAACATCACGGTCGACCTCTCCAACACGGACCACCCCGTGGTCTATGTCGTGTCCACGATAAACTTCCGCTGACCGGCGCCCAGGCGCCGCAAGGGTCCCGCGCCGTCACGGGTCCCGGACGTCCGTGCCCGCGAACGCCTCGATAGCGTGGAGCGAGTGACCGACGAGCAGACCCCCAAGACCCTCCAGCACCGCATCGACGGCCCGCAGGACGCCCCGGTCCTGGTCCTCGGCCCCTCACTGGGCACGACGTGGCACATGTGGGACCGGCAGATACCCGAGCTGACCCGGCAGTGGAGGGTGCTGAGGTACGACCTCCCGGGGCACGGCGGTGCCCCCGCCGACCCCTCGGCCTCCACCGCCGACCTCGCCGACCGCCTGCTGCGCACCCTGGACGAGACCGGCGTCGAGCGCTTCGGCTACGCGGGCTGCGCTTTCGGCGGCGCCATCGGCACCCAGCTCGCACTGCGCGCCCCGCAGCGCGTGGCCTCGCTCGCGCTGGTCTCCTCGGCCGCCCGCTTCGGGACCCCTGACGCATGGCGGCAGCTCGGCGTCGTCGTCCGTGCGAACGGCCTGGAGCAGATCGCCCTGAGCACCCCCGAGCGCTGGTTCGCCCCCGCCTTCCGTGCCGCCCAGGCCGCCATCGTGGACTGGTCCGTGCAGATGGCCCGCGCCGTCGACCCCGAGTGCTACATCGCCGCCTGCGAGGCGCTGGCCGCCCATGACGTGCGCGCCGAGCTGGGCCTGATCACCGTGCCGACGCTGGTCCTGGGCGGCGCCGAGGACCAGGTGACGCCGCCCGCCGACGCCCGGGCCCTGGTCGCCGGGATACCGGACGCGCGGCTCGCGGTCGTCCCCGGGGCCTCGCACCTGGTGCCGGTCGAGCAGCCCGCCGCCGTGGGCGAACTCCTCGTGCGCCACTTCGAGGCCACCTGGACCGAGCAGCCCGTCGCCGTGGCCCTCCCCGCGCAGCCCGCACCCGCGGCCCCCGAGCCCGCTGTGGCGGCGGCCCCCGTACGGCCCGCGCCGCAGCACGGGGGCGGCACCGCGGGCGAACGCCCGGACGCGTACGCGCAGGGCGACCGCACCCGGCGCGAGCTCCTGGGCGACGCCCACGTCGACCGGGCGGCGGAGGAGGCCGAGGAGTCCGCCGGGGACTTCGAGGAGTTCGTCACCCGCTACGCCTGGGGCGAGGTCTGGAACCGGCCCGGGCTCGACCGGCGCACCCGCAGCGTCGTCACCCTGACCGCGCTCGTCGCCGGCGGCCACCACACGGAACTGGCCGCGCACACCCGGGCCGCGCTGCGCGGCGGCCTCACCCCGGCCGAGATCGAGGAGGTGCTGCTGCACACCGCCGTCTACTGTGGGGTGCCCGCCGCCACCTCCGCCTTCGCGGTGGCGCGGCGTGTCATCCGGGAGGAGACTCGGCCCCGGGAGTGAGCCCGCGCGCACGGCGGCAGCCCGGTCGCCCCGTCAGCCCATTGCCATCCCCACCTGGATGCGGCGTGTGCGGTGCGCACGGGCCCGGCCATGATGGCCATGCAAAGGATCACCGCTCCGGAGGAGAGCCATGAAGCTGACGAAGAGGGGCCATGCCTGCGTCCGCCTGGAGAAGGACGGGCGCACGCTCGTCATCGACCCCGGAGCCTTCACCGAACCGGAGGCCGCGACGGGGGCGGAGGCGGTGCTCATCACGCACGAGCACGCGGACCACTTCAGCGAACAGCAGTTGCGCGCCGCCCTGGAGGCCGACCCCGCCGCCGAGATCTGGACGTTGAAGAGCGTCGCCGACCAGGTGTCGGCCGCCTTCCCGGGCCGGGTCCACACCGTCGGCGAGGGCGACACCTTCAGCGCGGCCGGCTTCGACATCGAGGTGCACGGCCAGATGCACGCCGTGATCCACCCCGACATCCCGCGCATCACCAATGTGGGCTTCCTCGTCGACGGCTCCGTCTTCCACCCCGGCGACGCGCTCACCGTGCCCGGCCGGTCCGTCGAGACGCTGCTGCTGCCGGTGCACGCCCCCTGGAGCAAGGTCTCCGAGGTCATCGACTACCTCCGCGAGGTCAAGCCGGCCCGTGCCATCGACGTGCACGACGGGCTGCTCAGCGACATCGCGCGTACCGTCTACGACCGGCTGCTCGGCCCCGACGGGCCCGGTGTCGGCGGCGCGGAGCACGGCAGGCTGGCCCCCGGCGACAGCGCCGACCTGGGCTGACGACCCGCTGCGGACGGCCCCCGGGGAACGCCGCGGGGCCGGTTGTCGGAGGCGGGCGGTACATTCGGGTCCATGCGCATCGCCACCTGGAACGTCAACTCGATCACCGCCCGCCTGCCGCGGCTGCTGCCCTGGCTGGAGAAGAACAGCCCCGACGTGCTGTGCATCCAGGAGACCAAGTGCGCCGAGGCGCAGTTCCCGTTCGACGAGCTGCGCGCCCTCGGCTACGAGACCGCCGTCAACGCCACCGGCCGGTGGAACGGCGTCGCCCTGCTGTCCAAGGTGGGTCTCGAGGACGTCGTCGTCGGCCTGCCCGGCGGCCCGCTGTACGAAGAGGTCGACGAGCCCCGCGCGGTCTCGGCGACCTGCGGCCCGGTCCGGGTCTGGTCGGTGTACGTGCCCAACGGCCGTGAGGTCGGCCACGAGCACTACGCCTACAAGCTGCGCTGGTTCGAGGCGCTGCGCGCGGCGGTCGCGCAGGACGCTGCGGGCGGGCGCCCCTTCGCCGTCCTCGGCGACTACAACGTGGCGCCCACCGACGAGGACGTGTGGGACCCCTCGGTCTTCGAGGGGCTGACCCACGTCACCCCCGCGGAGCGGGAGGCGCTGGCGCACCTGCGCGAGGCCGGGCTCAGCGACGTGGTGCCCCGCCCGCTGAAGTACGACCGTCCCTACACCTACTGGGACTACCGCCAGCTGGCCTTCCCCAAGAACCGCGGCATGCGGATCGACCTGGTCTACGCGAACCAGGCCTTCGGCAAGGCGGTCTCCGACGCCTACGTCGACCGTGAGGAGCGCAAGGGCAAGGGCGCCTCCGACCACGCCCCCGTCGTGGTCGACCTCGACGTCTGACCGCTCCGGGGCAGGCCCACCGCGAAGCGCCCGCCGGCCCTGCGCTGGAACTCGACGTAGCCGCGCAGGCCGGGCGGGCAGGGCAGGTGCAAGGTGACCGGATGCGCCACGTCGCGCAGGTCCACCACCAGGGCGTCGTCCGGCAGCCCGGTCAGCGCGCCGGCCAGCTCCGGGTCGGCGTCGGGCCGGGCCTGCCCCACGGGCGTGCCCCGCAGGTCGGGCCGGTAGGAGAAGACGTGCGAGGTCTCGGCGAGCCGCTCCAGCACGGCGGTGTGGTCCGGAGCCGTGCCGTCCGCCCGTTCGGGATCCGGATCCGGCTCGGGCACCGTGCGCTCCAGGGCCGTGAGCCCGGCCCGGGCCAGCAGGGTGACCCAGTCGACCAGTGACGGCGCGACGTACGCCCAGGTGTCGAGGAAGACGCCGGTCGCGGCGAACACCCGGCCCCAGGCGCCGGTGCCCTCGTCCACGTCGACGAAGAGCGTGTCGCCGCCCGACTCGTGCAGCAGGTGCGCGGAGCCGGGCGGCCCCACCGCCCAGCCACCGGGGTGCAGCCCGCGCTCCGGGGCCAGCCGGTACTCCTCCAGCCCCCCGATGCGGATCGACCGCACCCTGCCGACCAGGTGCCGCACCTCGTCGGGCAGCGGCACGCCCCACGCCGCGATCTCGGCGTCGTCCGCGCCGGGTGCCAGCCGCACCGTCCCCGGTGCCCGCGCCGCCAGTTCCTCCAGCAGCCGCCAGGCGCGGTCCGCCGCCCGTGCCGCGGCTTCCCGTTCATCCCGCATTGCATGGCCCTTCTCGCGCGGGGCAGCCTTACGTTACGTATTGTGCGGCAACGGAACGTATACAACGTGTCGTTACCGTTGGCATACGCCCGCGCGTACGCTCCCGGCCATGAAGAGCTTCTCCGTCGACATCGCCGCCGCCGTGCTCGAACCCGACCCCCTGGACCCGGAGCAGATCGTCTCCGGCTCCCCGGAGGTCACCGGAACGGTGCTGTGGCAGTCGCCCGACGGCACCCGTTCGAGGGGGATCTGGCAGATCACCCCGGGCGTGGTGACCGATACCGAGGCGGACGAGATGTTCGTGGTCGTCAGCGGGCGGGCCACCGTCGAGGTGGAGGGCGGGCCGACCCTGGAGCTCGGCCCGGGCGACGTCTGCGTCCTCCGCGAAGGAGACCGCACGACATGGACCGTCCACGAGACACTCCGCAAGGCCTACGCCATAGGCTGATGCCCATGGACATCTCCTTCCTGGACAGATGGCGCAAACGGTACGGCGAGGTCCGCGGCGCGGCCGTACCGGAGTCCCTCGCCGAGGACCCGGAAGGAGTCGCGGAACTGCTCTCCGAGTGCGAACTGCTGCGCGCCAGGGCCGAGGCCGAGGGCGTGGAACTGGACGACACGGCAGCCTCTTTGGAGCGCCTGGACCAACTGGTGCCGCGCTGGCGCGACGATCCGGACGAGCTGTCCTGGCTCGGCAACGACGCCGGGCTCTACCTCGGCACGGTCGTCGTGCGCACCGTACCGGGCGCGAGCTGGCAGATCTGGCCCAACGGCCGGCCCGTCATCCTGCTGGCCTCCGGCCGTGAACTCGACGTCGTCGAGGCCGGCCACGAGTGGGCGGAGAGCGGCACCCCGGAGCTGTCCCAGGTCCACGCCGAGGCGTCCGAGGCCTGAGCGCCGCCCGGCGCTCCTAGATGACGCGCTCGGCCTCGCCGAGCATGGCCTCGAACCAGCGGTCGAAGCCGTAGAGCACCGAGCCGGGCGGCGTGGCGGAGAGCCGGTAGACCAGCGAGCCCCGCGGGTCCGCCGGCGGTCCGATGACGGAGACGAAGGCGGCACCGTCGAGGCGCACCAACCGCCACACCGGCGCGGTGCGGTAGCGGTAGACCTCCAGCTGAATCGTTCCTTCATCGGCGAGGGCGGCGAGCATGTCCTCCGCGAAGCGCAGGCTCGACGCGAAGAAGCGCGGTGTCTCGCCGACCTCCTCCGCGATCCGGGCGACCGCGGGGCTCTCCGGGTGCAGCAACAGCAGCCGCATGCGGGGAGGAGACCCGGTCCGGCCGTCGCGGGTCAGGGGTCCCCGCAGCAGCGAGTCGCCGAGCGCCACCAGGCCCAGGGCGCGCACGCCCACCACGTCCACCGCGTCGGCGCTCGCGGCCACCTCGCGGATCTCCGCGGCCGCCTCGGGCTTGGTCAGCGCCACCGCCGCGACCTGCGGATGGTCCATCAGGTCGCGGACGCCGTACGAGCGCAGGCGGCGCGGCGCGAGCCCCATGAGCATCCGTGCGTGGTCCGGCATGCGCAGGCCCTGCGCGATCCGCTCGAACACGTCGAACCGCACCACCGAGCGGCGCCCCCGCACGATCTCGTTGACCCGGCCCTGCAGCAGCCCCGTCGCGGCGGCGATGCGCGACTGGCTCGCGCCGCCGTACTGCTGTGCGAACCGCAGGATCGCCCCGGCGTCGCGGGCCCGCAGGGCCTCCCGTATCTCCTTGCGTTCCCAGGCCCACGCGGGGATCTCGACGGCATCGCCGGCAACCGGTCCCGACATCCACGACTCCCGTCCGTACCGGCGCCGATTCCTTCCACCGGCGTTACCAGCGGGTATGTCGTGGTGAGAATAGCGCGGGGGTATCGCGTGCACGTGTGCTTCACGGAATGCTCGGCGCCACCTACGACACCTGTGAGGTGGTCACATGGGGGACAACCTGGCCGCACAGCCCCCGTTCCGGCGCGTCGCCCCCGGCGCCGACCGCGGTGCCGGAGACGAGTCCCCTCCGGATACCCTCCATACCCACGGTCCGGCGGCCGAACCCGTCCCGGCCCCACCCGCCACCGTCCTGCTGGGTGAGGTCTTCCTGCCCGCCGACGACCTGGCGCCCGCCCAGGCGCGCCGCATCCTGGCGGCGACCCTGGACGCGTGGGACCTCGGGTACCTGATGGACCCCGCGAGCATCGTCCTCGCCGAGCTCGTCTCCAACGCCGTGCGGCACGCCGGGGGCCGGCGCGTGGGCGTCACGCTGTCGCGGCGGCTGACGCTGGTGCACATGTCGGTCCGCGACGGCTCCCGCACTCCGCCCTGCCTGGTGCTGACCGGGCGGGTCCCCGACACGACGGGGAGCGCCCGCGGTCTTCAGGTGGTTTCCGCCCTCACCTACCGCTGGGGGACAGACCTCCTGCCGGGCGGCAAGCGTGTCTGGGCCGAGATCGCCGTCTGACGGGGCGTCGGGAGGTGCATGATGGGGTCATGGACTCCCTGCAGCAGATGCCCAACATCGGCGCGGTCCTGGCCGAGCGCCTTCGCAGCGCCGGTGTGCCGGACGCCGACGAGCTGCGCCGCCTCGGATCCGGAGGGGCCTTCGCGATGATCCGCGAAGGGCTTCCCGAGGACGCCTGCACCCACACCCTGCTCGCCCTCGAGGGCGCGATCCGCGGTACCCGCTGGACCGCCATCCCCAAGGCCGACCGCGACGCGCTGGTCGGCCGGGTGCTCGGCGAGGGCCACGCGGGCGCCGCAGCCGGAGGCCGTTAGCGATCGCACGCCACCACCGGGCCGAGGGGCGCGGCCTCGCCGGGTCCGGCCACGCGCCCGCCCGGCAGCCGGTCAGGACGAGAAGTCGATGCTGTACGCCACACGCCAGCGGTCGGCGCGGATCACCGTGTCCGAGGTCTCCACGGCGCGGTCGTCGGCGTCGAAGTACGTCCGCTGGACCGCCGTCACGCACTGGCCGTGCGCACAGCCGAGGGTCTGCGCCTCCCAGCCGGTGGCGGGCCGCGACTCCAGGACCTCGCGGGCCCGCACCACGCGGACCCCGATCGCGGCCAGCCGTCCCCGCACACCACGGCGGGCGTAGGGGCCGCGTTCGGGGTGCGCGACGTCCGTGCCGTCGGTGATGGCCAGCGGTTCCCAACTGGTCGCGAGCTGCACGGGCCGGCGGTTCGCCAGGTACTCGTAACGGGTCATCACCACCGGGTCGCCGGTGGCGATGCAGAGCCGCTCGGCGATGGCCGGCGGGGCGGTCGTGGTGACCGTCGAGGACTCCCAGTCCACCGCTGCGGCGTCACCGGCGACCCGTGTGGCGAAGGGTGAGTCGACGGCGCCGGTGCCGCGGTCGAGCGTCCCCCGGGCCGAACGGTCGATCACGAACACCCCGCGGCCGAACTGCCCTTCGACGTAGCCCGCCGCCTTCAGCACGCGCACCGCCCGGTCGACGGTCTGGTCGCTCGCCCGGTAGGCCTCCTTGAGCCGGGAACGGGAGGGGATGCGGGACTCGGGCTTGAGGAGTCCCTCGTCGATCCGCCGCATGAGGTCGTCGGCGATCCACTGGTACACCGGCGCCGGCTCGGCCATCCCCGCTGTCCTCTCTCCCGCTCCTGGCACGACGTTAGGTACGCAGGCCACAGCTGCGTACCGAGGTACGCACGCTACGGGAGTGACGGTCGGCGAAGCGGCAGGGTGAGCCGGGACGGGTCCGCCGCCGGGGAGGAGAAGGCCAGCCCGGAGAAGGCCGGGTTGTGCTCGATGTAGAGGGGGTCGACGGTGTCCACGACCACGGACAGGCGGTGGCCGGCCGGGACGTCGTAGGCGGTGGAGTACAGCTCCAGGTCCACCGTGAAGGGGCTTCCCGGGGTGCGGTCGGTGAAGGTGCAGGGGGCGTGCGTGATCAGCTTGCCGATGCCGAAGGAGTTCACGTCGTACAGGTAGGCCACGAAGGTGCCCCGGGAGGCCGAGGGCGTCACCGTGGTGTGCAGCACGGGGGTGCCGCGGACCTGCTGCACGGTCTCGTCGCGGGGACTCTGCCAGACCGCGGCGAAGGCGCGCGGCAACAGCGGTACGGAGACGACGGGCGGCGCCTGCGCGAGCTGGTCGGCGAGCGAGGAGAGGAAGATGATGCCGCCGTCCGCGCCCGAGTCGACGTTCGCGGCGATGCGGCGGGTGCCGTCCAGCGGCAGCTCGCGGGCGGCCGAGGGTACGGCCGACCAGCTGCCGTACCCCTCGTAGCCGCCACCGCTGCGGGAGGCCAGGCGGACCGGCTGCTCCTTGTCGATGCCGTTGTCCACGCCCTTGAGGTGGTGGTCCAGCCAGCGCCGCGTGTCGGACCAGACGTCGTTGGGCAGCCCGAACAGCCCCGTGATCTCCGGTGTCGCGTGGTCGCCCGGGCGGAACTCCAGGCGCTTGGGGACGGTCAGCCGGTCGTAGAACGAGGCGAGCTGGTTGGGCGAGAAGATCGTGTCGCCCCAGGCGTTGGCGAGCATCACGGCGGTGCCGTTGGCGTTGATCCGGTCGAGGTAGGTGCCGGGGGAGCGCAGCCGGCTCCAGGCGATCAGCTCGTCCTCCTGGTCGTAGTCGGAGGCCAGGAAGTCGGTGAGCACCCGCTGGAACTCGGCGCTGGGCCGGCCCGTGAGGTGTCCGGCGGCGCCGAGCAGCAGGGAGGACTGCAGGTGCTGGGTGCGGCCGCCGTAGATGGACTCGGTCAGGTCCGCCCAGCCGCTGAGCGCCGCCACCGCCTTGACGCGGGGGTCGTGCGCGGCGCCCATGAGGGTCAGTCCGGCACCGTAGGAGACGCCGGCCATGCCGATCCGGCCGGGGTCCGCGGGGGTGTTGGCGAGCGTCCAGTCGATGACCCTCGAGATGTCCGCGACGTCGAGCGGCCCGGCGACGTCGATCGTCCCGCCGGAGAGGTAGAAGCCGCGCGCGGTGTAACTCACCACGACGTAGCCGGAGTCGGCGAGCTTCTGCGCCTGGGCCAGGTACTGCAGGTCGTTCAGGCCCCAGCTGCTGGGGAGGACGACGGCGGGATAGCGCGCACTTGCGTCGCGACCGCCGTTACCCGAAGGGGTGAAGACGTTCCCCTTGAGGGTGATCCCGCCGGCTCCCGGGATGTCGACGAAGCGGACGGAAGGGGCGGCGGTGCCCGCCGCGCGGGCCGTGCCGGCCGCGGTGCCCGGGCCTGCGACCGGGGTCGCGTGTACGGCGGGGGCCGCGATGCCCAGTGCCGCGGTGGCGAGCAGGACGGCGGAAAACGTTCCCGCGGTGGTACGAGGCGCTCTCATGGCGGCTCCAGAATGTCCCCGTGACAAAGTGACTGGAGAGTAACCAGAGCCGCTTACCGTTGGTAATACGTCTGCATGTTACGCGCCAGTAACGATTGCCCTGAGCTGAGGGAACGTCAGTCCATCGAGCGAACTTGCGACGCATCCATTGACTTCGGCCACGCGGGACGCCGAATCTGAACCCGTCAGCGTCGACAGGGGGAGGGCCCGATGGGTGTCGGACGTGCATCGATCCTGGGAGCGGCCGCGGCGGCGGCCGCGCTCGTGCTCACCGCGGTGAGCACGGTTCCGGCCACCGCGCACTCGCGCGACGGCCACCATCAAGGCAGCGGTCACGGCAATGGCCACCGGGACGCGTACGTCGCGCTCGGGGACTCGTACACGTCGGGACCGCTCATCCCCGACCAGGTGGACGCCAATTGCGCCCGGTCGAACCGGAACTACCCCTCGTTGGTGGCGGGGCAGCTGAGAGGCACCACCCTGACCGACGTGAGCTGCGGCGGGGCCACCACCGCCGAGATGTGGAAGGCGCAGGGCAGCAACCCGCCGCAGCTGGACGCCCTGAGCCGGCGGACCTCCCTGGTCACCCTGCAGATCGGCGGCAACGACGTCGGCTTCGGGAGCATCATCCGCACCTGCGCCGGCGCCGCGGTCTCCGACCCGACCGGCAATCCCTGCGAGAAGTACTACACGGCGGGTGGAACCGACCAGTTGCGGGCCGCCGTGGAGCAGACGGCACCGAAGATCGACGCCGTGCTGGACGCCATCCACCACCGCGCGCCGCGGGCCCGCGTCGTGGTCGTCGGCTACCCGGCGCTGCTCCCCGACAGCGGGGTCGGCTGCCGCCCGGCCGTGCCCTTCGCCGACAAGGACTTCGCCTACCTCCGGGACACCGAGAAGCGGCTCAACGCCATGCTGGCCCGTCGTGCCAAGGCCGCCCACGCGACCTACGTCGACACCTACACCCCGACCGTCGGCCACGACATGTGCACGGCCCCCGGCGTCCGCTGGATCGAGCCGCTCACGCCCGCCGCTCCGGCCGCGCCCGCCCATCCCAACGCGCTGGGCGAGAAGGCCATGGCCGCTGCCGTCCTGGACCGGATGTGCGTGCGCGGCCACATATGACGGGGCCGCGGGGGCCCGTGCCCCCGCGGCCGTCCGCCCGGTCCCGGGCCGTCACTCCGCGGCGACGGCCACCGGCGGGCTGGCGGGGGTCTTGGCCTCGCGGGTGACGTCGGCAACGACCTCCACCACGTCGGGTCCGTAGGCGTCGGAGTTGACGACCTTCAGCAGCAGGCAGAAGGTGCCGTCCACCCCGTACTTGCGGGACAGTCGCTGGTAGTGGCGGGCGAGGTAGCGCACGGCGGCCTGGTTGGTCACCCCGCGCTGGCCGGAGGCGAGGAAGACCGGGCGGTTGTTCCCGGTGTTCTCGTTGGCAGCCAGCCGGGCCAGGAAGACGTACTCCACCTTGCCCTTCTCCATACGGTAGGTCTCGCCGCCCACGGTCAGCGCGCCCTGGTCCTCGACGGGCCCGGTGAAGTCGTTGACCTGGAAACCGGGCAGCATGGAGCGCAGGTGCGCCGCCATGCGGTGGTTGGATATCGGACCACCGACGCAGAACTCGGTGCGCGCGCCGAAGCCCTGCCAGGCGGTGTCGTGGGGCAGGATCTCGGCGTGCGCCCCGCACTCCTTGATCAGCGCGGACAGTTCGATCAGCGCGAAGACGTCATGGCGCGCCACGCTCCATCCCCGTGTCGAGCCCGGATCGCGGTTGATCACCAGCAGGCACTCCGAGCCGGTGGGCAGCCCGAAGAAGCGCTGTTTGCGCCGCAGCTTGCGCCGCCACAGGTACGTGCGGACGAACCAGCCCAGCGCGGCGCTGATACCGCTCGCGGCGAGTCCCAGGACGAAGTTGCGCACGTCGTCGCTCATGGGCCGGGATCGTAGTTGAGGCGTTCCTGACGAGGAAGGCAGGGTGGGGTTAGGCTGCCCGGACGGTCGCCCCAGTGGAGGTCCACGTATGCGTCGTCACGCTGTACGGAGTCTGTCGCTGCTCGCCGTAACCGCCACCGCCGCGCTGTCGGTGGCCGCGGCCCCGCCGGGGGCGGACGCCCGGGCCCGGGACGCCACACCCATCAAGGTCCCGCTCGCCGTCGGCTACGGGGGCGCGGTCTCCAGCGTCGACGCCGACGCCTCCGCCGCCGGCATCGAGGTGCTGCGGCGCGGAGGGAACGCCGTGGACGCCGCGGTCGCCACCGCGGCCGCCCTGGGCGTCACCGAGCCGTACTCCTCGGGCATCGGCGGCGGCGGTTACTTCGTGTACTACGACGCGAAGCAGCGCAAGGTCCACACCATCGACGGCCGCGAGACGGCCCCCAAGAGCGCCACCGACAAGCTCTTCGTCGAGAACGGCCAGCCGCTGCCCTTCAACGACGCCGTCACCAGCGGTCTGAGCGTCGGCGTCCCCGGGACCCCCGCGACCTGGGACACCGCCCTGAGATCCTGGGGCAGCCGCAGCCTGGGTGACGTGCTGCGACCCGCCGAGCGCCTCGCGCACGACGGGTTCACGGTGGACGCCACCTTCCGCAGCCAGACGGAAGCCAACCAGGCGCGCTTCAAGGACTTCCCGGCCACCGCCGCGCTCTTCCTGCCCGGCGGGCAGCCGCCCGCGGTGGGTTCCACGCTCAAGAACCCCGACCTCGCCCGCACCTACGACGAGCTGGGCCGCAAAGGCGTCTCCGCCGTCTACAGCGGCGGCATAGGCGCCGACATCGTGAACACCGTGCGCAAGCCGCCGGTGGACCCGGCCGCGACGCGGGTCGTCCGCCCCGGCGACCTCACGACGGCGGACCTGAAGGCCTACAAGGCCAAGCCGCAGGACCCGACCCGGGTCTCCTACCGCGGCCTGGACGTCTACGGCATGGCGCCCTCCTCCTCCGGCGGCACCACCGTCGGTGAGGCGCTGAACATCCTGGAGCGGACCGGCAGGCTCTCCCGGCTCTCCGACGCCCAGTACCTGCACCGCTTCCTCGAGGCGAGCAGGATCTCCTTCGCCGACCGCGGACGCTGGGTCGGCGACCCGGCCTTCGAGAAGGTCCCGACCGCGGGGCTGCTGTCGCAGTCGTTCGCGGACTCCCGGGCCTGCCTGATCAAGGACGACGCGGTGCTGACCAGCCCGGTCGCCCCGGGCGACCCGTACCACCCGGCGCGCTGCGGCAGTGGCGGCAAGGCCGCCCCGACGACGTACGAGGGCGAGAACACCACGCACCTCACGGTCGCCGACAAGTGGGGCAACGTCGTCGCGTACACGCTGACCATCGAGCAGACCGGTGGCAGCGCCATCACCGTCCCCGGGCGCGGTTTCCTGCTCAACAACGAGCTGACCGACTTCTCGTTCGTCCCTGCGAGCGCCTCCGTGCACGACCCCAACCTGCCGGGCCCCGGGAAGCGGCCGCGCTCCTCGATGTCGCCGACGATCGTGCTGAAGGACGGCCGCGTCGACTTCGCGCTCGGCTCGCCCGGCGGCGCCACGATCATCACCACCGTGCTGCAGGTGCTGACCGAGCACGTCGACCGCGGGCTGCCGCTGGTGGACGCGATCGCCGCGCCGCGCGCCAGCCAGCGCAACGCCGCGACCACGCAGGTCGAGCCGGCCTTCCTCGCGAGCGACGTGGCGGCGGAGCTGAAGGACATAGGGCACAGCTTCGCCGACGCGGGTGAGATCGGTGCGACGACGGGCGTCCAGCGACTGCCGGACGGCCGCTGGCTCGCCGCCGCCGAGACGGTGCGCCGCGGCGGCGGCTCGGCGATGGTGGTTCAGAGCACCACGCGGTAGTGGGTCGTCAGGCGCCGCTCGTCGTCCAGCACGTGGAAGGCGACGCCAGGCGGCGCCGAACGGTCGGCGACCGAGCCGTCCTGTGCGCCCTCCCACGGCATGCGCAGCGTCCACGTCACCCCGGGCGCGGCGATCAGCGGCCGCCCGGCGAAGGTGGTGGCGGCGGGCGTGTGCGCGTGCCCGGTCAGGACGGCGATCACCTCGGGGTGTGCGGCCAGCAGTTCCTCCAGGGGCCCGGGCCCGCCCAGCCGGTAGCCGTCGGGCAGCGGATGGTGGAGCGCGACGGGCGGGTGGTGGAAGGCCACCAGCGCGGGCGTGCCGGGGGCCAGCCCGTCCAGCGTCGAGGACACCCACCGCAGGGTCTCCTCGTTCAGGAGGCCGTCGTCCTCCTCCGGGATCGTCGAGTCGCACATCAGCACCGCGGTCCCGGCGACGAGGTGCGCGCGGTTCACCGGTCCCGCCGCCTCGGCCTCGCCCAGCAGCGCCTTGCGGTAGGCGGCCCGCCGGTCGTGATTGCCCGGGCAGGGGAGCACCGGGAAGGGCGCTTCCAGGATCCGGGCCGCCTCCTCGTACTCGCCGGGGGCGCCGTGGTCGGCGATGTCCCCGGTGACCAGCAGCGCGTCCGGCGGCCGGGGAAGCCCGCGCAGGTACGCCATGACGCGGGTGGCGCGTTCCGTCGAGCGTTCGGTGCCGTCGAGATGCAGGTCGCTGATGTGAGCCAGCAGCAGCATGGGCCGCTCCCCTCCAGGCTTAATGCTTAATTCGAGTTCTAACATTAGAACGGTAGGGTGCGGCGGGCGGACGATCAAGAGGAGGGGCGCCGTGGAGCGCTACCTGGCCCTGGAACTGGTGAGCACCATCCGGCACGACGGCGACGGAGGGGTCGCCGACGACCTCGGCGACCCCTCCGCGCTGACGGCGTGGGTCCGCGAACACCTTCCCGGGCCCGGCGGCTTCACCGCCGACGACGCCGCCCTCGCCGACGTCCTCGCACTCCGCCGTGCCGTCCGGGCCCTGTTCGCCCGCGCCGTGGCGCCCGGGCCGTCCAGCTCCGCCGACGCCCGGCGTCTGATGCCCGCGGAGGAGGCCCTCGCGCACCTCAACGCCGCCGCGGCGCGGGTCCCCGTCGTCCCCCGGCTCGTGTGGGAGGCGGAGCGGGCTCCCGTGGCCCGTCTCGTGCCCGGGGCGGAGCGCGACGACCCCGCCGCCCGGATCGTCGCCGAACTGGCCCGCGCGGCCGTCGACTTCCTGGCCGGAGCCGAGCGGGAACGGCTGCGTGCCTGCACCGCGCCCCGGTGCGTCCGGTACTTCGTCAAGTCCCACGGCCGTCAGGAGTGGTGCAAGCCGTCCTGCGGCAACCGGGCCCGTGTCGCCCGGCATTACCGTCGTCACCACCCGGAGGCGGCCGGGTCCTGAGGGCCGGGGGACGCCTCCGGCGGCGGCCCCGGCCGGGGGCGCGCCGCCGTGCCTCCGCGCGGGGCCCGGGCGCCCGTGCAGCCTCTGCCCCTTCCGTGAAAACTCTCCGTAGCACCGCCGTAACACAGCGGGTGTCGAATGCCGTGCGGACCACACGCTTCCGCCGCCAGGCGGCGGACAGGGAGGAGCGACAGTGGAGCGCGGGGCGCACAGCCAGGTCATCGAGCAGGTCGGCGAGTTCGCCGGGTACCTCCGGGGGCTCGTCGGCGCGGCGGGCGACACGCCCGGCTGGTACGCGGTCTTCGCCGAACGTGATCCCGACGGCGTACGGGCCTGGCTCGACGGCACCGACGTCCCGCCGTGGGACGTCGTCCTCGCCCTCCTCCAGGACGTCGCCACCGCCCGTGGCACCCACCCGGCGCAGGAGGCGGCACAGCGCGCCCGCAGGCTGCATGCTGCCGCCGTCGCCGCCCACGACGCCGTACCGGGCGGGGAGGCGGCGCTGAGTTCACGGCTGGACGTCTTACTCCGGGAACGCCAGTACGCGGTGCTGCACGAGCGGGACGTCGCCGCCGCGCTGCGCGGCGCCCCCACCCCCGCGGAGGCGGAGCGTCTGGGCAACGAGCTTGCCTGGGCCCGCGACGACCGGGAACGGGCCGCCGCGCGCTGCGCGGAGGTGCAGGCACGCCTCGACGCGGTCCGCTCGCGCCCCGCCGTGCCCGAGGGGTGGTTCCGCCCGGAGGCGGACCGGACGCCCCGGGTGCCGACGCCCCGCGCCCCGGCCGCGCCCCCGTACCCGCCCGACGCCGGCCAGGCCGCCGCACCCGCACCCGGTGACGGCGCCCCCGCGCAGGCCCGGACGGACCACCGGCCCTCCGGGCGTGGGCGCAAGGAACGCCCGCGCGGCGGAGCACGGTACGGCGGGGCCCGCTTCGCCGGGGCGCCCGAGGCCGAGGTGGTCGTGCCGCCCGTCGTGCCGCCCGTGGCGGCACCGGAGGACGGCGCCGCCCCCGGCCCCCGCGGTGCGCGCTTCGCCGGCGCGGCGGGCCAGGACACCCCCCACGCCCGCGAGGCCGCGCAGGGGCACACCGACGTCCGGGAGGCGCACGTCCGCAGGGAGGCCGCGCGGGCGACCGCGGCGCGTATGGCGGAGCTGCGCCGCACCGGCCGCACCGGCGAGGCGTACGTGCTGATGAGCGAGGCCGTCGCAGGCCCGCCCGAGGACGCCCCCGAGCTCGCGGCCGCGCTGGAGCGCTCGGGACTGGCCGCCGACGTGGCCACCCTGCTGTGGGAGCTGGCCGCGCAGCCCCCGCACCGTCTCGCGGCCGCCGCGAGCGCCCTGGACTCGGCCGGCCGCGGTGACGACTGCAGGACCCTGCTGCACCAGGCGGCCGCCCGGCCCGCCGCCGAGATCGCCGCGACCGCCGGGGCCCTCCTCGACGCCGGCCACCGGGACGCGGCGCTGAGCCTGCTGGTCGCCCTCGTGCGCGCCCGCAGCCCGGAGACGGCGGCCGGCATCGCCCACGAGGGCGCCGGGCTCGTCGGCCCGCTCCTGGACGCGGCGGGTCTGGTGTCGGTGTCCAAGCGCCGCGACGTGGCCGCCGCACTGCGCCGAGCGGGTCTGCCCGGCCGCGAAATCTGATCGGCTTCGTTGAGTAACGGCGCCGGTATTGCCACAGTGGGCTGTGGGCTCTTACGTTCGTCCCAGCGCCGGATCTACGTGCGTAGACCTGCCCGCCGTTCCGGCGTGACCTCGCGTCAAAGGAGCTGTCATGCCCAATGTCGTACGCGCCGCGCTCGTCCAGGCGACGTGGACCGGTGACACCGAGTCGATGATCGCGAAGCACGAGGAGCACGCCCGCGAGGCGGCCGCGCGGGGCGCCCAGGTGATCGGCTTCCAGGAGGTGTTCAACTCCCCGTACTTCTGCCAGGTGCAGGAGGCCGAGAACTACCGGTGGGCCGAGCGGGTGCCGGACGGCCCGACCGTGCAGCGCATGCAGACCCTCGCCCGGGAGACGGGCATGGTGATGGTGGTGCCGGTCTACGAGATCGAGCAGGACGGCTTCTACTACAACACCGCCGCCGTCATCGACGCCGACGGCAGCTACCTCGGCAAGTACCGCAAGCACCACATCCCGCAGGTCAAGGGCTTCTGGGAGAAGTACTACTTCAAGCCCGGCAACCTGGGCTGGCCGGTCTTCGACACGGCCGTCGGCAAGGTCGGCGTCTACATCTGCTACGACCGCCACTTCCCCGAGGGCTGGCGGGCACTCGGCCTCGCCGGCGCGCAACTGGTCTACAACCCCTCGGCGACGCACCGCGGGCTCTCCTCGTACCTGTGGCAGCTGGAGCAGCCGGCCGCGGCCGTCGCCAACGAGTACTTCGTCGCCGCCATCAACCGGGTCGGCCAGGAACCGGACTACGGCGACAACGACTTCTACGGCACGTCCTACTTCGTCGACCCGCGCGGCCAGTTCGTGGGCGACGTCGCCTCCGACAAGGAGGAGCAACTGATCGTGCGCGACCTGGACCTCGACCTGATCCCCGCGGTGCGCCAGCAGTGGGCCTTCTACCGGGACCGCCGCCCTGACGCCTACGGCACCCTGACGGAGGCGTGAACACGTCCATGACCATCACCGAGAACCCGCACGCCGCGCTCCACTCCCGCCACCAGGCCGTGATGCCGCAGTGGCTGGCGACGTACTACCGGGAGCCGATCGAGATCACCCACGGCGAGGGCCGCCACGTCTGGGACGCCGAGGGCCGGCAGTACCTGGACTTCTTCGGCGGCATCCTCACCACCATGACCGCGCACGCCCTGCCCGAGGTCACCGCCGCGGTCCGCGAGCAGGCCGGGAGGATCCTGCACTCCTCCACGCTCTACCTGAGCTCCCAGGCGGTCGACCTCGCCGAGCGCATCGCCCGTCTGTCGGGCATCCCGGACGCCCGGGTCTTCTTCACCACCTCCGGCACGGAGGCGAACGACACCGCGCTGCTGCTCGCCACCACGTACCGCAGGTCCAACCAGATCCTGGCGCTGCGCAACAGCTACCACGGCCGCTCCTTCTCGGCGATCGGCATCACCGGCAACACCTCCTGGTCGCCGACGAGCCTGTCGCCGCTGCAGACGCTGTACGTGCACGGCGGCGTCCGGCACCGCGGTCCGTACGCGCACCTGTCCGACGCCGAGTTCACGGCCGCGTGCGTGGCGGACCTGGAGGACATGCTCGGCCAGGCCAACGGCCAGGTCGCCGCCCTGATCGCCGAGCCGATCCAGGGCGTCGGGGGCTTCACCTCGGGCCCGGACGGGCTGCTGGCGGCCTTCAAGGAGGTCCTCGACCGGCACGGCATCCTGTGGATCACCGACGAGGTGCAGACCGGCTGGGGCCGCACCGGTGAGCACTTCTGGGGCTGGCAGGCGCACGAGGGCTCCGGCCCGCCGGACGTCCTGACCTTCGCCAAGGGCGTCGGCAACGGCCTGTCGATGGGAGGAGTCGTCGCCCGCGCCGAGGTGATGAACTGCCTCACCGCCAACTCCATCTCCACGTTCGGCGGCAGCCCCATCACCACGGCCGGCGCGCTGGCCAACCTCCAGTACCTCCTCGACCACGACCTGCAGGGCAACGCACGGCGCGTGGGCGGCCTGCTCAAGTCGCGGCTCGAGGCCATCTCCGCCGGACTCCCGGTGGTCCGGGAGGTGCGCGGCCGCGGGCTGATGCTCGGCGTCGAGCTGGCCTCGCCGGCCGCGGCGGGCGTGGTCCTCGAAGCTGCCCGCGAGGGGGGCCTGCTGATCGGCAAGGGCGGGCGGGCCGGCGACGCGCTGCGCATCGCGCCGCCGCTCTCGCTGACCGTCGCCGAAGCGGAGGAAGGCGCCTCGATCCTGGAGTCCGCGCTCAAGCAGGCGCAGAGCGAGCTGGGCGACGGCCCGGCCTGACGGTACGCCACAGGGCCGGGGCCACGGGCCCCGGCCCGCGCCGCCGCGGTCAGAGCTCCAGGTCGACGACGAGCGGCCGGTGGTCGGAGACCGGCACGGCCGGCGCCCACGCGGAGCGCACGGCGGCCCGCCCGACCCCCGCCGCCAGCACGTGGTCGAACTGCACCACGGGACGGTGCGAGGGGTAGGTGCGCGTACGGGCCAGCGCCCGCCAGGCCCCGCCCAGCGTCAGGGACGGCACCGGGCCCACCAGGTTGAGGTCGCCCAGCAGCAGATGGGGCCGGGGCAGACCGGCGATCCAGCGGCGGACCGCGGTCAACTGGCCCACGTTCCAGCCGGGGACGAACGACAGGTGCACGGCGACCACCGTGAACGGGCCGCGCGCGCCCTCCAGGACGGCGGCCAGCGCGCAGCGCGGCTGGTCGGCCATCATCCGGAGCCCGGCGAGCCCGGGCACCCGCAGGGGCATGCCCACGGGCGAGGGGGTCAGCCGCCGGGCCCGCCATTCCCGTACGGGGAGCCGGGTGGCCAGGGCGATCCCGTGCGACGGCGGGCCCTCGCCCCGGGCCGCGTCCTCGGGCCCGGACACCCGCATCCCGGGCACGGCCGGATCGGGCACCCACCCGGTGCCGGGCACCGAGCGGCCGTGGACCGCCGACGCGTAGCGCCAGTCCCGGGCGCCCGACGCCGCGGCGGCGGCCGCGGCCTGGTCGACCCGGCCGGACCGCTCCTGGAAGCGGTCGAGCTCCTGCAGCGCGAGGACGTCGGCGTCCAGGGACGCGACGGCGCGGGCGAGCGGCTCCCCGGCGGCAGCACCGCCGGGGAAGGGGGCCGGTCCGCCGTCCCTGATCGGCAGGCCGTGCAGCACGTTGAACGTCGCGAGCCTCATGGGCGCCCCACCCGCGGTGCGACGGCGGGCGAGGGTGACGGGGCGTCGGCCCGGCGTCGCGGACGGCCCGGTCCGCGGAAGCGGGCGTACCGCGGATACGCCGTGAAGGCGACGTCGAGTTCGGGCCCGCGTCGCCGGCCTCCGGGCTCCAGCGGCGGGGTGAACTGCTCGACCAGGGCCATGTGCCCCTTCACCACGCCCTTCTGACGTGGCCCTTGACCGGCCGCCCACGCCAACTGCGTGGCGGCGCAGGAGAACGTGCCGCGGCCGCCGACGAGGAACAGCGTCCGCGCGTGGCCGACCGGCCGCAGCCGGTCGCGGGAGTCCGCGTGACGAAACGGCCGCCACCATGCGTCGGCATCGCGCGCCGTGCGCGCCTCGTCCGTGCGGACCGTCAGCGGCACCCCGCCCGTCAGCCGGTGGCGCAGCCGGGGCCACCGGCTCACCCGCAGGCCCGGCGAGTGGTGGACCAGGACGAGGTCGCCGCGGCCGCCGCGCTGCGGGACATGGACCGCGAGGGAGAACAGTCCGGCCGGCGTCGAGAGCCCCGCGTGGTCGCCGACCGGGAAGCCGTGCGCGGCGGGGTCGGTGAGCGCCGTGTGACGCGGGGGATGCCAGGGCTGCACGACGCGGGGCTCCACCGGGCCGGTACGCGGGCGGAAGTGACGCAGCCTCAGCCGCATGCGGGATCCTCCATCCGCCCATGGTCGCCGTGCCGCCGCGGCCGGGGCAACGCGATTTCGCACCTCGTCGCCTACAGACCCGCACGCCCGGTTCATGGCATATTGTGAGCGTTCGCCGTACGGGGGTGCGGAGGAGGAGCGAGCGCCCCCGCCGATGGGGAGCAGCGGTATTGCCACCGTGGGTGACCGGTCATACGTTTTCCACCATGGCGGGGTCTACGTGCGTAGAGCCTTTCCGACATGGCATCGAGGTTTCCGGGGACCCCGCCCTCAGCCAGTGGAAGGAGTGGGAGCATGAGCCGCATCGTCATCCGGGGCGGACTGGTCGTCACGGCCGCGGAGGAGGTCCACGCCGACGTCCTCGTCGAGGGGGGCAGGGTCGCCGCCCTCGCGTCGCACGACTCCGACGCGGCGCAGGGCTGGACCGCGTCCGCCGACCGCGTCATCGACGCGACCGGGAAGTACGTCATCCCGGGCGGTGTCGACGCCCACACCCACATGGAGCTGCCCTTCGGCGGTACCCACGCCTCGGACACCTTCGAGACCGGCACCCGGGCCGCCGCCTGGGGCGGTACGACGACGATCGTGGACTTCGCCGTCCAGTCGGTGGGCGAGTCGCTGCGTGCCGGACTCGACACCTGGCACGCCAAGGCCGACGCCCAGTGCGCCGTCGACTACGGCTTCCACATGATCCTCTCCGACGTGAACGAGGACACCCTCAAGGAGATGGACATCCTCGTCGAGGAGGGCGTCACCAGCTTCAAGCTGTTCATGGCCTACCCCGGCGTCTTCTACAGCGACGACGGCAAGATCCTGCGGGCCATGCAGCGCGGTGCCGACAACGGCGGCCTGATCATGATGCACGCGGAGAACGGCATCGCCATCGACGTGCTCGTCGAGCAGGCGCTGGCCGCGGGCAGGACCGACCCCCGCTACCACGGCGAGGTGCGCCACGCCCTCCTCGAGGCCGAGGCGACCCACCGCTCGATCAGGCTGGCCCAGGTCGCGGGCTCCCCGCTCTACGTCGTCCACGTCTCCGCGCAGCAGGCCGTCGAGCAGATCGCCCTCGCCAGGGACGAGGGGCTGAACGTGTTCGGGGAGACGTGCCCGCAGTACCTGTTCCTGTCCACGGACAACCTGGCGGAGCCGGACTTCGAGGGCGCCAAGTACGTCTGCTCGACGCCATTGCGCCCGAAGGAGCACCAGGCGGTGCTCTGGCGGGCCCTGCGGACCAACGACCTGCAGGTGGTGTCCACGGACCACTGCCCGTTCTGCTTCGTGGGGCAGAAGGAGCTGGGCCGGGGTGACTTCTCGAAGATCCCCAACGGTCTGCCGGGGGTGGAGAACCGGATGGACCTGCTCCATCAGGCGGTGGTGGACGGGCACATCAGCCGGCGCCGGTGGATCGAGATCGCCTGCGCGACCCCGGCGCGGATGTTCGGGCTGTACCCGCGCAAGGGCACCATCGCGCCGGGCGCGGACGCCGACATCGTCATCTACGACCCGGACGCGGAGCAGGTGATGTCCGCCTCCACCCACCACATGAACGTCGACTACTCGGCCTACGAGGGCCGGCGGATCACCGGCCGGGTCGACACCGTGCTCTCCCGCGGCGAGCCCGTCATCGACGGCCGGGAGTACGTCGGACGGGCGGGCCACGGCCAGTACACCCCGCGCGGAACCTGCCAGTACCTCATCTGAGAAAGGCGCGTGGACCCATGGACTTCGGACTCGTCCTGCAGACGGACCCGCCCGCCTCGGAGGTCGTGGAGCTGATGCGGCGCGCCGAGCGCAACGGCTTCACCCACGGCTGGACCTTCGACTCCACGGTGCTGTGGCAGGAGCCGTTCGTCATCTACAGCCAGATCCTCGCGCGGACGGAGCGGATGGTCGTCGGCTCCATGGTCACCAATCCGGGCACCCGTACCTGGGAGGTGACCGCGTCGACCTTCGCCACGCTGAACGAGATGTTCGGCAACCGGACGATCTGCGGCATCGGCCGGGGCGACTCGGCGATGCGTGTGGCGGGCCGCAAGCCCAACACCCTCGCCCGCATCGAGGAGGCGATGCACGTCATCCGCGACCTCGCCGAGGGCCGCGAGGCCGACCTCGGCGGCACCGTCATCCGCATCCCCTGGATCAAGGAGGGGGCGCAACTGCCGGTGTGGATGGCGGCGTACGGGCCGAAGGCGCTGGCGATCGCCGGGGCGAAGGCGGACGGGTTCATCCTGCAGCTCGCCGACGTCTACCTGACCGAGTGGATGGTCAAGTCGGTCAGGGACGCCGCGGTCGCCGCCGGCCGGGACCCCTCGCAGGTCAAGGTCTGCGTGGCGGCCCCCGCCTACGTCACCGAGGACGACTCCCCGCAGGCGCTGGCCCACGCCCGCGAGCAGTGCCGCTGGTTCGGCGGCATGGTCGGCAACCACGTCGCCGACCTGGTGACCAGGTACGGCGAGCACTCCGCCTCCGTGCCCGACGAACTCACCGACTACATCAAGGCCCGTCAGGGGTACGACTACTCCCACCACGGCCGTTCGGGGAACCCCGACACCACGTTCGTCCCCGACGAGATCGTCGACCGCTTCTGCCTCCTGGGCACCGCCGAGCGGCACATCGAGAAGCTGCGCGCCCTGAAGGCCCTCGGCGTCGACCAGTTCGCGGTCTACGACATGCACGACGCCAAGGAGTCCACCATCGACGTCTACGGCTCCACCGTCATCCCCGCACTGCGCGGCTGAGGGGGAGCAGCGCACCCATGCCGGCCCCCACGCCGCCCGACCAGATCACGCACCCCGACGGCCGCGTCGAGCTCCGCCTCGACGCGGCCGTGCCGCACGGTCCGTACGCCAACGAGGACCTGCTGCCGATCCCCGTCGCCAAACGGCACTGGACCACCTACAACTTCACCGCGCTGTGGATCGGGATGGCGCACAACATCCCGTCGTGGACGCTCGCCTCCGGCCTGGTGGCCCTCGGCATGGACTGGAAGCAGGCGGTGTTCACCATCGCCCTGGCCAACGTCATCGTGCTCGCGCCGATGCTGCTCACCGGCCACGCGGGCCCCAAGTACGGCATCCCCTTCCCGGTGCTGGCCCGTTCCTCCTTCGGGGTGCGCGGGGCCAACCTCCCGGCGATGCTGCGCGCCGCCGTGGCCTGTGCCTGGTTCGGCATCCAGACCTGGATCGGCGGCCAGGGCATCTTCGTCCTCCTCGGCAAGATCTGGGGTGGCTGGGCGGGCGCCGCGCACGTGGCGGGCTACCCGTGGACGCTGTGGGTCTGCTTCCTCGCCTTCTGGGCGCTGGAACTCGCGATCATCTACCGGGGGATGGAGACGCTCCGCCGCTTCGAGAACTGGGCCGCGCCCTTCGTCCTCGTCGGCGCCGTCGTCCTGCTGGTCTGGATCACCAACAAGGCGGGCGGCCTCGGCCACCTGCTGGACCAGCCCTCCGCCCTCGGCTGGGGCGGGGACTTCTGGAAGGTCTTCTTCCCCGCCCTCATGGGCATGATCGGCTTCTGGTCGACCCTCTCCCTCAACATCCCCGACTTCACCCGCTTCGGGGCCGGGCAGCGCGCCCAGGTCTGGGGCCAGTCGCTCGGGCTGCCGACCACGATGACCTTCTTCGCCGTCCTGTCGGTGCTGGTCACCTCCGGCTCCCAGGCGGTCTACGGTGAGGCCATCTGGGACCCGGTCGAGCTGGCCGGCAAGACCGACAACGTCATCGGCCTGCTGTACGCCCTGGTCACGGTGCTGGTGGCCACCATCAGCGTCAACATCGCGGCCAACGTGGTCTCCCCGGCGTACGACCTGTCCAACCTCGCGCCCCGGCACGTCGACTTCCGCACCGGCGCGCTGATCACCGGCGTCGTCGGGGTGCTGATCTTCCCCTGGAAACTGACCTCCACCCCCGAGCTGTACATCTTCACCTGGCTGGGCGTGGTCGGCGGTGTCCTCGGCACCGTGGCCGGCGTCCTCATCGCCGACTACTGGGTCGTCCGGCGCACTCACTTGGCGCTGCCCGAGCTGTACGAGGCAGGTGGCGGCCGTTACTGGTACCACCGCGGCTGGAACTGGCGGGCGGTGCTCGCCCTCGTCGTGGGCGGCCTGCTGGCGGTCGGCGGCTCGTACTCCACCGTCGACGCCGAGGGCCGCAAGCAGGGCCCGTTCCCCGTCGACGGCCTGATCCCGCTGCTGAAGCCGCTCGCGGACTACGGCTGGGCGGTCGGCCTGGTCAGCTCGTTCGTGCTGTACAGCGCCCTGATGCGGAAGGCGGGCCCCGCCGCACGGACGGCGTGAACCCGCCAAAGCCACCACGGGTGCGCGGCGCCGCGGACGATCTGGTCTGATGGAGGAGTGATCGATGACGCACTCTTCAAGGCGGTCGAGGACACGGTGCGCGCGACCGCCGAGGCGGAGGTCGTGCCGCGCTGGCGCCGGCTGAGCGCAACCGACATCAGCCACAAGACCGGACCGGGCGACCTGGTCACCATCGCCGACCGCGAGGCGGAGCTGCGGCTCGCCGAGGAACTGCCGGCGTTGCTGCCCGGTTCGGTCGTGGTGGGGGAGGAGGCCGTGCACGCCGACCCGGGCGTCCTGCGCCGCATCGGCGGGGACGACCCGGTGTGGATCGTCGACCCCGTCGACGGCACCGCCAACTTCGTCGCGGGCAGGCCGGAGTTCGCCACGCTCGTCGCGCTCGCCCGCGGTGGCGAGGTCCACGCCTCCTGGACGTACGTGCCGAGGCTGGCCCTCATGGCCACCGCCCGGCGCGGCGGGGGCGCCCTGCTCAACGGCGAGCCGATCCGCACCGCCCGCGACTCCGGCGGGTCCGCGCTCACCGTCGCCACCTCGCAGTTCGCCTTCCTCGACGAACAGGAGCGGCGCCGGTTCGAGGGGCTCGGCACCGACGGCGTCGAGTCCCGTCAGTGCACCTGCGCAGGGCTGGACTACCTGGAGGTCGCCCGGGGCGCCATCGACGCCGTCGCGTTCACCTGGGAGTCGCCCTGGGACCACGCGGCCGGACTGCTGCTGGTCACCGAGGCCGGCGGCGCCAGCATCACCGCGGAGGGCGTGCCCTTCCGCATCGGCGGCGGCAACGCCTTCCCCTTCTCCGTGGCGCGCGACGAGGCGACCGCGCGACGGGTCGTCGACCTCATGGCAGGTGACCGATGAGCAGGGCACACGTCACGGACGTCATCGTCGTCGGAGCCGGGCCCAACGGCCTGACCGCCGCGGTCGAACTCGCCCGCGCCGGGCACTCCGTGGAGCTCTTCGAGGCCGGCGACCAGGTCGGCGGCGGCGCGCGCACCGAGGAACTGACCCTGCCGGGCTTCCGCCACGACCCGTGCTCGGCCGTGCACCCGCTCGGCGCCGGCTCGCCCGCGTTCAACGCGATGCCGCTCGCCGACCACGGCCTGCGGTGGCTCCACCCCGAGCTGCCGCTCGCGCACCCCTTCGACGACGGCACCGCGGCGGTGCTGGACCGCACCGTCGGCGCGACCGCCGCCTCGCTCGGACCGCGCGACGCGGGCACCTACCGCAGGCTCCTGGCCCCATACGTCGGCCGCTGGAAGACCCTCGCCCACGACCTCCTGCGCCCCCAGTGGCGGGGACTGCCCCGGGACCCGCTGCGCTTCGCGAGCTTCGGGCTGACCGGGCTGCCGCCGGTGGCCGTGCTCGCCCGGCTGTTCCGCGACGAGAAGGCCCGCGGGCTGCTGGCCGGTCTCGCCGCCCACGCGATCGCCCCGCTGACCAGCCCGCTCACCGGTGCGACGGCGCTGATGTTCGCCGTCTCCGGCCACGAGGTCGGCTGGCCGGTCCCGCGCGGCGGTTCGCAGTCGCTCGCCGACGCCCTCGCGTCCTACCTGCTGCTGCTCGGCGGCACCGTCCACACCGGCGTCATGGTCCGCAAGCTCGACGAGCTGCCGCCGGCGCGCGCGTACGTCTTCGACACCTCGCCGACCGCGCTGGCGCGCATCGCCGGGCTCGGCGACGCGTACCGGAACTACCGCTACGGACCCGCGGTCTGGAAGGTCGACTACGCCCTGGACGGCCCCGTGCCCTGGACCGCGGCCGAGGCCCGCCGGGCCGGCACCGTGCACATCGGGCCGAGCTTCGGCGAGATCGGCGACGCGCTGAACCGGGTGGTACGCGGCCGCCCGCCGCAGACCCCGTTCCTCATCACCGCCCAGCCCACCGTCGTCGACCCCGGGCGGGCGCCCGAGGGCAAGCACGTCTTCTGGGCGTACGGGCACGTGCCCAACGGCTTTCGGGGCGACGCCACCGAGGCCGTCGAGCGGCAGATCGAGCGCTTCGCCCCCGGCTTCCGGGACCTCGTCCTCGCCCGGGCGGTCAGCGGACCGGCCGAACTCGCCGCCCGCAACGCCAACTACGTCGGCGGTGACATCGCCAGCGGGGCCTTCGCCGGCCTCCAGACGGCCTTCCGCCCCAAGCTGCAGTGGAACCCGTACACCACCTCGCGCCCCGGGGTCTTCCTCTGCTCCTCCGCCAGCCCGCCCGGCCCAGGTGTCCACGGCATGTCCGGCCACCACGCGGCCCGCGCCGTGCGCCGCCACCTGGAGGGGACCGCCCGCCGGTAGCCCGGTAGCCCGGTAGCGCCCGCCCCGTCGGCCGCGGCCGGCGGGGCAGCGACTAGCATCGAAGGCATGGAGCAGCGCGTATTGGGCAGGACGGGCCGCAAGGTGTCCGTCGTGGGTCTCGGCACCTGGCAGCTGGGCGCCGACTGGGGCGAGGTCCGCGAGGAGGACGCACTCGCCGTCCTGGACGCGGCCGTGGCGGAGGGCGTGACCCTCTTCGACACGGCGGACGTCTACGGCGACGGACGCAGCGAGCAGCTGATCGGGCGCTACCTCCGGGAGCGCCCGGACGCCGGGATCTTCGTCGCCACGAAGATGGGCCGCCGGGTCGCCCAGGTCCCCGAGAACTACGTCCTGGACAACTTCCGCGCCTGGAACGACCGGTCCCGGGCCAACCTCGGCGTCGACACCCTCGACCTGGTGCAGCTGCACTGCCCGCCGACCGCCGTCTACTCCTCGGACGCGGTCTTCGACGCCCTCGACACCCTCGTCGAGGAGGAGCGCATCGCGGCCTACGCCGTCAGCGTCGAGACCTGCGAGGAGGCGCTGACCGCGATCGCCCGGCCGGGCGTCGCGAGCGTGCAGATCATCCTCAACGCCTTCCGCCTCAAGCCGCTGGAGCAGGTCCTGCCGGCCGCCGCCGAGGCCGGGGTGGGCATCATCGCCCGCGTGCCCCTCGCCTCCGGCCTGCTGTCCGGCCGCTACACCAAGGACACGGTCTTCCCGGCCGACGACCACCGCACCTACAACCGGCACGGCGAGTCCTTCGACCAGGGCGAGACCTTCTCCGGCGTCGACTACGCGACCGGCCTGGAGGCCGCCGCCGAGTTCACCGCCCTCTCCCCGCAGGGCGCGACCCCGGCCCAGACGGCGCTCCGCTGGATCATCCAGCAGCCCGGCGTCACCACCGTGATCCCCGGCGCCCGCTCCGTCGAGCAGGCCCGCGCCAACGCCGAGGCCGCGGCCCTGCCGCCGCTGCCGCAGAGCACGCTGGACGCCGTGCGGGACCTGTACGACCGGCGCATCCGCGCCCAGGTCCACCACCGCTGGTGACCGCCGCGGCGAACCTGCCCTGAGCCGTGCCCCCGGACGATCCGTCCGGGGGCACGCGCGTCACCCCGCGGCGGCCTCGCGGGCGATCCCGTCCAGGAGCGCGGGCAGCGAGCTCCCGATCGGCTCGCGCACCAGCTCGTCCGCGATCTCGTCGTACGGCGTCGGCTCGGCGTTGACGATCACCAACCGCGCCCCGTGCTCCGCCGCGATCCCGGCGAGCGATGCCGCCGGCTGCACCTGCAGGCTGGTGCCGACCGCGATGAAGACCGTGCAGCCCTTGGCGATGGCCATCGCGTTGCCCAGCACCACCGGATCCAGCCGCTGCCCGAACATGACGGTCGCCGACTTCAGGATTCCGCCGCACTTCCCGCACGCCGGGTCCGGCTCGCCCGCCCGGACCCGCGCCAGCGCCTGGTCCATCGGCGCCCGGTCGTGGCACCGCGTGCACACGACGGTGCGGGCCGTGCCGTGCAGCTCCAGCACCTTGCGCTCGGGCAGCCCCGCCATCTGGTGCAGCCCGTCGACGTTCTGCGTGATCACGCGCACCGCCACGCCCGACCGCTCCAGCCGGACGATCGCGTCATGCGCCGCGTTGGGCCGCGCCTCCAGCGTCGGGCTCTCCATGCGCATCCGCCACGACCTGCGGCGCACATCGGGATCGGCCATGTAGTGCTCGTACGTCACGAGCTTCTCCGCCTCCGGATCGCGCCGCCACAGCCCGTTCGGACCGCGGTAGTCCGGGATGCCGGAGTCGGTGGAGATACCTGCGCCACTGAGGACGGCTACGAGAGGCCTGGCCATGCGCCGAGGGTAGGACGGCTGGCGGCCCGGCGCGAACGTATATCGGGGGTGCCGCTCGCCCACCGGCCACACCTGCGTTCACCTGCGATTTTGTCTCGACTAACAGCGGTCGTGAACAGTCTCGTACCACTGGACCAAGCAGGGAAAGGTGACCATGAAGCAGTCAGCAGAGGTCTCGCGGGCCCCCCGATCCTTGAGCATCCGCCGGGGGGACTCCCTTGAGTTCGTCGAGTCGCACCCGAGTGAGCCGGGCAAGGGCGTCAGGGTGGCGCATTTCCTCGGCCCGGACAGCGGCGCCGGCCACTTGTCGATCGCGATCGTCGAACTCGAGCCCGGTGGCCATGTCATCGGTCACCGGCACCCGTTCGAGGAGTCGCTCTTCGTCCTGGAGGGCAACCCGCTGCTCGCGGTGGCCGACCACCGGTACGCCTTGCGTCCCCATGACTTCGGCCTCGTGCCCTACGCCGTCGGTCACGCGTGGAGCAACCCCACGGATCAGCGCGTGCGCATGTTGCGTGTGCACGCTCCCCAGCCGCGCCCCATCGACGGCAGGGGGACGTGGGGGGTGTTCGAAGCGCCCGAGACCCAGGTGCCGACGCAGGGCGTGGCCGTCGACGAACTCGACCCGGCCAAGCCGTACGTCGGTCACTTCGACCAGACGGACATGGCGCCGCCCGGGTCGATCTCCATGCCCGGCTACCACGGGGCGAACGTGCAGAACGTCCAGATCCGCATGATGGTGGACGACCTCCTCGGGGCGCGCCACCACGCGATGTTCATCGTGCAGTTCACCCCGGGCGTGGTGGACAACGCCCCGCTCAAGACGGCGAAGGAGCACTTCCATCCGTTCGAGGAGATCTACTACCTGATCTCCGGACAGACGCGGTCCTTCTGTGACGGTGAGCAGGACCTGGCCGGGGTCGGCGACCTCGTCTTCGCGCCCGTCGGCGCGTCGCACGGATTCGCGGCTCTCGGCACGGAGCCGCTGTGCTGGATCGAGGTGCAGTCGCCGATGCCGCCGGCGAGCGGCGGATTCACCTTCCACAACGACTGGGCGCAGCACACCAACATCGGTTGATCCGCTCGTCCGGCGCCGGGACCCGCGTGTTTCCGCCCGGGGTCAGCCCAGCGCCGCGCGGACGTCCGCGACGAGGGCGGCGGCGTCCTCCACCGCCGTGACCGGGTCGCCGAGGCCGGACAGCACCGCTTCGGCGCGGGACCGGAAGCCGGGCGGGGTGTCGGGGAGGGCGTCCGCGGCGGCGAGGGCGCCCTTCTCGTTGAGGCACCACGCGCGGTGGTGGGCGTGGAGCGACTGCGTCAGCACCCCGACCGCCCGTGAAAGGCACAGGGCGGCGTGCAGGACGTCCCCGCCACCCGCGGACTTGCGGGCGTTCACGACCAGGAAGTCCGCCTCCCAGGAGGCCCCGACGAGGGCCTCGCGCAGCGGCTCCGGGTAGACCAGCGTCCGCTCGCGCAGCGCGGTCAGCTCACCCGCCGGGTCGGCCAGGACGCGGCCGAGGGCGACCTCACCGGCGTACACGGGGGACCAGAAGCCCAGCGGATGGCCGGCCTGGACACCGACCTCGTAGCGGCCGGCGCGGCAGTCGTCCCACACCCGCCCCACCCGGTCCAGGTCCCGCAGGATCCAGTCGACCTGGACGCCGTCGACGCGCAGCCACGCCCCGCCGTTCACCCAGGGACCCCAGCCGCCGGGGCCGGCGATCTCCACCGGTGTGCCCGTCGCCTCGGCGGCGAGCGCGGCGAGCGCCGCCAGGTCCGGTTCGCCCCGGTAGTACACGCCGAGGTCCCAGTCGGAGTCGGGGCGGTGCGTTCCGCGCGCCCGGCTGCCGCCCAGCATCACCGCGACCACACCGGGGACCCGGGCGAGCGACCGTGCCATGGAGGAGACTGGGGGTACGTGTTCGGGCTCGTGGGGCATCGTGCGAGTGTAGGTGCACCCCCGGCGCGAGGAGTACGGAATTGTTCACGACCCGGCCCACCCTCCAAGGCACCTTCGGCATGGCCTCCTCCACGCACTGGCTCGCCTCGCAGTCGGCGATGGCCGTGCTGGAGAGCGGCGGCAACGCCTATGACGCGGCGGTGGCCGCCGGGTTCGTCCTGCACGTGGTGGAGCCGCACCTCAACGGGCCCGCGGGCGAGGTGCCGATCATCGTCGCGCCCGCCGGCGGTCCGGTGCGCGTGCTCTGCGGCCAGGGCCCCGCCCCGGCCGGGGCGAGCGTCGACCACTACCGCGCGCTGGGCCTGGACTTCGTCCCCGGCACCGGTCCGCTCGCGGCCGCCGTGCCCGGTGCGTTCGACGCCTGGATGGTGCTGCTGCGCGACCACGGCACGAAGCCGCTCGCGGACGTGCTCTCCTACGCCATCGGCTACGCCGAGCACGGCCACCCCGCGGTGGAGGCGGTCGGCGCCACGGTCGGCTCCGTCCAGGCGCTGTTCGAGACGGAGTGGACGACCTCGGCCGAGCTGTACCTGACCGGCGGCCGCCCGCCCGGGCCGGGAGACCTGCTGCGCAACCCCGACCTCGCCGCCACCTGGCGGCGGTTGCTGCGGGAGGCGGAGGCCGCCGGCAGCGACCGGGAGGCGCAGATCGAGGCGGCCCGGCGGGTGTGGCGCGAGGGCTTCATCGGCGAGGCGCTGGCCACCTTCGCCGCCCGTCCCGCGATGGACACCACGGGGGAGCGCCACGCCTCCACCCTGACCGGGGACGACCTCGTCGCGTACGAGGCGCACCACGAGGACCCGGTGACCTTCGACTGGAACGGCTGGACGGTCTGCAAGGCGGGACCGTGGAGCCAGGGCCCGGCCTTCCTGCAGCAACTGGCCCTGCTGCCGCCGGATCCCGCGGAACTGGAGTACGGCTCCGTCGACTACGTGCACACCCTGGTCGAGGGCACCAAGCTGGCGATGGCCGACCGCGAGGCCTGGTACGGCGACGCCCAGGACGACGTCCCCCTCGCCGAACTGCTGTCACCCGCCTACAACGACGCACGGCGCGCCCTGGTCGACCAGGCGAAGGCCTCCCACGAGCTGCGCCCCGGCAGCCCGGGCGGCCGTACGCCGCGGCTGCCGCACTTCCCGCTCCACGACGCCGCCGCGGCAACGGGATTCGACGCCATGGGCGTCGGCGAGCCGACCGTCGCCCACAACGGCGCGACCCGCGGCGACACGTGCCACCTCGACGTCGTCGACCGCTGGGGCAACATGGTCGCCGCCACCCCCAGCGGCGGCTGGCTCCAGTCCAACCCGGTGGTCCCCGGGCTCGGCTTCCCGCTCGGCACCCGCCTGCAGATGACCTGGCTGGAGCCCGGGCTGCCGAACTCCCTCACCCCGGGCCGCCGTCCGCGCACCACGCTCACCCCGTCGCTCGCGCTGCGCGACGGCGTGCCGGTGATGGCCTTCGGCACCCCCGGCGGCGACCAGCAGGACCAGTGGTCGCTGCACTTCTTCCTGGGCGTCGCCCTGCGCGCCCCCGTCCGCGGCGGCCTCGACCTCCAGGGCGCCATCGACGCGCCCAACTGGCACAACGACAGCTTCCCGAGCTCCTTCCACCCCCGGGAGATGCGGCCCGGCAGCCTCACCGTGGAGAGCCGCTTCGAGGAGTCCGTCATCGCCGGGCTCCGCAGCCGCGGCCACGACGTCACCGTTGCCGCCCCCTGGTCCGAGGGCCGCCTGTGCGCGGTGGCCCGCGACCCGGAGACCGGCGTCCTGTCCTCCGCGGCCAACCCCCGCGGCATGCAGGGTTACGCGGTGGGCCGCTGACCCGTCGCCCGGGCAGGCACGGGCCGCCGGGACGGCCGGCAGGGCGGCGCGGCGCGGACCTGTGGTGGAGGCCGGTGGCGGGACTGCTCCTCGGTCTCCGGGGGCGTTGCCATGCGCCGGGCGAACAGCCCCGTGGCCCGCGACCCGGAGACCGGTGCGGCCGACCCCCGCGGCATGCAGGGTTACGCGGTGGGCCGCTGACCGACCACCGGGGGGCGGCCGTTGACCAGTTCGACGGGGCAGGCGCCGTCCGCCTGTGCGGCCAGGGCGGCGCGGACACGGCGGTAGAGGCCGGGGGAGAGGTACTCCTCGGCCTCCTCGGGCGTCGCCATCCGCCAGGCGGACAGCTCCTCCTCCTGCAGCACGATCGCGCCGAGCGCGGCCTCGTCGAGCACGCCGCCGTCGTACAGGTAGGAGGTCAGCGGCGGGCGGCCCGGCCACTGCACCCAGTCGACGGCGAGCAGGGCGCCCGGCTCGACGTCCAGACCGACCTCCTCCAGGGTCTCCCGGCGCGCCGCCTCGCGGGGGGTCTCCCCGTCGGCCGACTCGATGGTGCCGCCGGGCAGCACCCACTTGCCGTCCTGGCGGTAGGTGGTCTCGGCGATCAGGATCCGGCCGTCGGCGTCGCGGAAGAGCGTGCTGGCCCCGGCGAGGATCTTCGGCAGGCTGTCGATGTAGGCGTCGAAATCGGTGGTCGTCACGAGCCCCAACCTACGGGTTCGCGACCCTCGACGGCGGCGGCCACCTGCGCCGGGTCCAGGCTTCCGGGGGCGCGGCGGTCGCGTGCCGTACGGTTCGCGAGCCGTCGCAGCGTCTCGTTGACCGGGACGGGTATCCCGTGGAGCCGTCCCAGCAACACGATCTCGCCGTTGAGCCAGTCCGCCTCGACGCTCCCGGTGCCCCGGGTCAGGCTCTGCCAGGACGAGCCGCCGCCCCGGGCGAAGCCGTCGACCGGTCGCAGGCTCACCCGGTCGCCGCGGACGGCCGCCTGCTCCTCCTCGCCCGCGTACGGGATGCCGGCCGCGTCGAGCACCTGGGCGCCCTCGGCCCGCGCCCGCTTGACGAGGCCGGCGGCCGTGTCGTCCCAGCCGCCGCAGAGCGCCTCGACGGCGTTGCCGAGGTTCGACAGCAGCTTGGCGTACTTCCAGCGCATCACGTCGGCCACGACCGGGGCGGCGAACGAGGACTTCTCCAGGTCCGCGGAGACGGCCCGCGCGAGCCCGTCCGTTCCGTGCGGGTAGCGGCCCAGGTGGAGGATGCCGGTGAGCGGACCGCAGGGGGCGACCACCTCGCCGGGCTCCAGGTGGGTCGACGGCAGCCACACGCACATGCCGTACACGTCGCGGAAGCGGCGCAGCGCCATGCGTTCGTTGGCGACGCCGTTCTGGGCGCAGACCAGCGGCAGGTGGTCCGCGACCGGGGCCCAGGCGGCGAGCGCGGCCTCCGTGTCCTGCGTCTTCACGGCCAGCACCAGCACGTCGTCCTCGCGCAGCGTCAGCCCCTCCGGGCCCCCGGCCACCGGGACGGGCAGCGACAGCGTCCCGTCCGGCGTCCGCAGCGTCAGCCCACGCTCGCGCAGCGCCTCCAGGTGCGCTCCCCGCGCGACCAGGACGACCTCGTGACCGCTCTCGTACAGCCGGCCGCCGATCGTCGCGCCGACCGCGCCCGCTCCCACAACGATGTATCGCACACGCGGACCCTACGGCACGAGCAGCGCCGTGCGACGGGCGAGTTCGCTGATCGCCACGCCGTCGAAGCCGAACACCGCGCTGCGCACCCGGTCCTCCAGCGGTTCGGTCCACTGCGGCGGGATCGCTGCCGCGCCGCAGAACACCCCGGCCACCGAACCGGCGGTCGCGCCGCCGGAGTCGGTGTCCAGGCCGCCGCGCACGGTCAGCGCGATCGTGGCGGTGAAGTCGCCCGCGCCGTACAACAGCCCGGCGGTGACGAGCGCGGCGTTGGGGACGGCGTGGATCCAGTGCAGCCCGCGCGTCTCCTCGTCCAGCTCCGCCATCGTGCCGGCCCAGTCCAGCCCCGCCGCGTGCAGCGCCATCGTCCGGCGCACCGTGCGGGCCAGCCGGCAGCCCGGCGGGACGTGCTGCAGCGCCGACTCCAGCGCGGCCCGGGCGTCGGGCGCGGTGAACGCCGCCGCGATCAGCGCCGCGGCCCACATCGCGCCGTACACGCCGTTCCCCGTGTGCGACAGCACCGCGTCCCGGCGGGCGAGCGACGCGGCCCGCCGGGGGTCGCCGGGGGAGGTCCAGCCGTGGACGTCGGCGCGGATCAGCGCCCCGATCCACTCCTGGTACGGGTTGTCGGCCGTGGCCGTCAGCGGCGGCTTCATCCCGCCCGCGAGGTTGCGGTACGCCGCGCGCTCGGCGGTGAAGGTCTGCAGATAGGGCAGCCGCAGCAGCCACAGCTCGCCGACCTGCTCGGTGGTGAAGTCCGGGCCGTACGTCTCCAGCAGGTCGAGCCCGAGGATCGCGTAGTCGACGTCGTCGTCCCGCGCGCTGCCGTGGATGTTGCCGCGGGTGCACTGCGGCCACTCCGGGCGCAGCTCGAACTCCGCCGGATCCGCAGGCGGGTCCAGCGCCGGGATGTAGTCGGTCAGCGGCAGCGCCCCGGCCCGGCGCAGGTAGCGGTCGATGCGCTCCCGGGTCCAGTGGTCGCCGCGCTCGACGGGCTTGCCGAGCATGTTGCCGGCGATCCGGCCGAGCCAGCCGCCCAGGATGCGGTCGTGGAGAGAGAGGGCCATGCCTCCGGTGTACCGCCCGGACACCCCGGGATAGGGTCCAAGCGGCGCGACCTGCCGTAAGGGAGATCAATGTGACGGACGCACGGCCCGCGCGGGTGCTCATCGCCGCGGATAAGTTCAAGGGCTCGCTCACCGCCGTCGAGGTGGCGGAGCGGCTCGGGGCGGGGCTGCGGAACACCGCCCCCGACCTCGTCGTCGAGTCCGTGCCGGTGGCCGACGGCGGGGACGGAACGGTGGACGCCGCTGTCGCCGCCGGATTCGAGCGGCGCCTGGTGGAGGTCACCGGGCCGCTGGGGGAGCCGGTCACCGCCGCGTACGCACTGCGCGACGGCACCGCCGTCGTGGAGATGGCCGAGGCCTCGGGGCTGCGGCACCTGCCGCCCGGCGTCTTCGCGCCGCTGACGGCGACCACCCGCGGCACCGGTGAGCTGCTGCTGGCCGTGCTCGACGCGGGCGCGCGGTCCGTCGTGCTCGGCGTCGGCGGCAGCGCGACCAACGACGGGGGCGCGGGCATGCTCGTCGCGCTCGGCGCCCGCCTGCTGGACGGCCGGGGCGAGCCGGTGGGCCCGGGCGGCGCGGCGCTCGCCGGGCTGGCCTCGGCGGACCTGTCCGGCCTCGACCCGCGGCTCGCTGCGACCGAGGTCGTCCTCGCCAGCGACGTCGACAACCCGCTGCTCGGCCCGAAGGGCGCCGCCGCCGTCTACGGCCCCCAGAAGGGTGCCACGCAGGAGGACGTCGCCACGCTGGACGCGGCGCTCGCCCACTACGCGGAGGTGCTGGAGGCCGGTGCGGCCGCCGAGGCCCCGGGGGCGGGTGCGGCCGGCGGGGTCGGGTTCGGGGCGCTGGTGGGCCTGCGCGCCTCCTTCCGGCCCGGCGTCCAGGTGCTCCTGGACATGCTCGGTTTCGCGGCGGCCCTGGAGCGGGCCGACCTGGTGATCACGGGCGAGGGCTCGCTGGACGAACAGACCCTGCACGGCAAGGCCCCGGCCGGTGTCGCGGCCGCCGCCCGTGCCCGGGACGTGGACGTGGTCGCCGTCTGCGGCCGCCTCGCGCTGTCCGGCGCCGCCCTGGGCGCGGCCGGCATCCGGCGGGCGTACGCCCTGACCGACCTCGAGCCGGACCCGGCGCGCTGCATGGCCGAGGCCGGGCCGCTGCTGGAGCGCCTCGCCGAGGACATCGCGCGCGACCTGCCGGCCTGACCCGGGAACGCCAGGGGCCCCGAGCCTTCCCGGCTCGGGGCCCCTGTCACGTACGTCGTACGTCGTACGTCGTGCGGCTACGGAAGCTGCGCCGTACGCGCCTCGCGGCGGTTGTTGCGGATCGTGTTGACCCGGCGGGTCGTCGCGAAGAGCGGGATCACCGCCGCCGCGCAGATCTGCAGGGCCGCGCCCGTCTGCAGCAGCACGTCACCGCCGGGTACGGCGAACGCCCAGCAGACCAGGCAGCCCATGCTCAGCACGATCCAGGCCAGCGTGATCGTGGCGAGCCGGCCGCGGGGCTTGGGGTACTCGACCCGGCTGACCATCAGCCACGCCACACCGACGATGGCCAGCACCGTCGGGATGAAGGGCAGCTCCAGCAGCACGACGGAGATGACCGTCATCGCCCCGAAGGGGCTCGGCATGCCCTGGAAGATCCCCTCCCGCACCGTCGTGCAGGAGAACCGGGCCAGGCGCAGGACGACCGCGAGCAGCACCACGACCGCCGCCACCGCCGACAGCTTGCCGTAGGCGTCGTCCGAGATCAGGCCCCAGACGACCACGAAGTAGGCGGGGGCCAGGCCGAAGCTGATCAGGTCGGACAGGTTGTCCAGCTCCGCGCCCATCGCCGAGCTGCGGAGCTTGCGCGCCACGAGGCCGTCGAAGAGGTCGAAGACCGAGGCCATGAGCATCAGCAGCACGGCGGTGGCGGCGCTGTGCCGCGTCATGCCGCCGTCGGTGTTGCCCATCAGGTGCGGGACGAGCACCCCGGTGGTGGTGAAGTACACCGCCATGAATCCGCAGATCGCGTTGCCGAGGGTGAGGCCGTCCGCTATCGACAGCCGCGTCGACAGCGGCATGTCATCGTCGTCGTCCTCGTCCACCGCGGCGACCCACGGCGCCTGGGTGTCGGGATCAATCACGGTCAAGGCGCGTCACCCCAGCCACGGTGGTCTGGCCGACCTCGACGTCGGGCTCGACGCCCTCCGGCAGGTAGATGTCCACACGGGAGCCGAAGCGGATCAGGCCGATGCGCTCGCCCTGCTCCACCTTGGTGCCCTGCGGCACGTAAGGGACGATGCGGCGCGCCACGGCTCCGGCGATCTGCACCATCTCGATGTCGCCGAGCTCGGTGTCGAAGTGCCAGACGACCCGCTCGTTGTTCTCGCTCTCCTTGTTGAACGCCGGAACGAAACCGCCGGGGATGTGCTCGACGGACGTGACGGTGCCGGCGAGCGGCGCGCGGTTCACGTGGACGTTCAGCGGGCTCATGAAGATCGCGACGCGGGTGCGCCCGTCCTTCCACGGCATGATGCTCTGCACCACACCGTCGGCCGGCGAGATGACGCGGCCCTGGGTGATCTCACGCTCGGGGTCGCGGAAGAACCACAGCATGCCCGCCGCGAGGGCGGTGGTGGGGACGGCCACGGCCGCCCAGCGCCCGGAGCGGCGGGCGCGGACGAGGCTGATCGCGGCGGTGGCCACGGTCGGGAGGAGCCACGGCGACGCTCCGCGCGCGAGGCGTACGCCGGCCCGGCTGTCGCGTTGTGCAGAGGAATGGCTGTGGGGCATGGAAGACCTTCGTAGCGGAGGGTGCCGCAATGATGGTGCAGGGGACGGCGGCTTTCCGTGAATGGTATCGGGAGTGACCGGCAACTGGGCAAGCCAGCAGTCGAGTCAGTGGCCGGTATTTGATGACTGGGTGTGACCTTTGGCTCGCACAAAGTGTCACAACCCAGACATTCACCCCTGGATTCGGTACTCCTCGAGCAGCCGGCGCCCGATGATCATTTTCTGGATCTCGGCGGTGCCCTCACCGATGAGCAGCATCGGGGCCTCGCGGTAGAGGCGCTCGATCTCGTACTCCTTGGAGAAGCCGTAGCCGCCGTGGATGCGGAAGGCGTCCTCCACGACCTCCTTGCAGTACTCCGCGGCCAGGTACTTCGCCATGCCGGCCTCGAGGTCGTTGCGCTGGCCGGAGTCCTTCTTGCGGGCCGCGGTCACCATCAGCGCGTGGGCCGCCTCGACCTTGGTGGCCATCTCGGAGAGCTTGAACTGGATCGCCTGGTGCTGCGCGATCGGCTTGCCGAAGGTCTGCCGCTGCTGGGCGTACGCGATCCCCAGTTCGAAGGCGCGCTGTGCGACGCCGCAGCCGCGGGCGGCCACGTTGACCCGGCCGACCTCGACCCCGTCCATCATTTGGTAAAAACCGCGGCCGCTCTGACCGCCCAGGACGCGATTTGACGGAATCTTCACATCCTCGAGGATGAGTTCGGTCGTGTCGACTCCCTTGTACCCCATCTTCTCGATCTTGCCGGGCACGGTGAGGCCCTTCACCGTCGGGTTCGGCCCGAAGCCCGGCTCCTTCTCGATGAGGAAGGTCGTCATCGACTTGTGCGGGGCCGCGTCCTCCGGCTGGCCCTCGTCGGTCCGGCACAGCACCGCGACGAGGTTGGAGGTGCCGCCGTTGGTCAGCCACATCTTCTGGCCGTTGATGACGTAGTCGTCACCGTCCCGGACCGCCTTGGTGCGGATCGCCGAGACGTCCGAGCCGAGGCCCGGCTCGGACATGGAGAAGGCGCCGCGCACGTCGCCGGCGGCCATGCGGGGCAGGAAGTGGTCCTTCTGCTCCTGGGTGCCGTGCTGCTTGAGCATGTAGGCGACGATGAAGTGCGTGTTGATGATGCCCGACACGCTCATCCAGCCGCGGGCGATCTCCTCGACCGTCAGGGCGTAGGTGAGCAGGGACTCGCCCAGGCCGCCGTACTCCTCGGGGATCATCAGGCCGAAGATGCCGAGTTCCTTGAGGCCCTCAACGATGTCGGTGGGGTACTCGTCCTTGTGCTCCAGCTCGTTGGCGACCGGGATGATCTCCTTGTCGACGAAGCTGCGGACGGTGGAGAGGATCTCCTGCTGGACGTCGGTCAGCCCGTCGGTCTGCGCGAGGCGGCTCATGTCTGCTGTCTCCTAGGCGTTCAGCTCGGGGCGGCCGGGCTGCTCGCCGCCGCGCTCCTTGATGTACGTGGCGGTGGGGACCATCACCTTGCGGCGGAAGACGCACACCAGGGTGCCGTCCTGCTTGTAGCCCTTGGTCTCCACGTGGACGATCCCGCGGTCGTCCTTCGACTTCGACGGCCACTTGTCCAGCACCGTCGTCTCGCCGTAGATGGTGTCGCCGTGGAAGGTCGGCGCCACGTGCTTGAGCGACTCGACCTCCAGGTTGGCGATCGCCTTGCCGGACACGTCCGGCACCGACATGCCGAGCAGCAGCGAGTAGACGTAGTTCCCCACGACCACGTTCTTCCCGAAGTCGGTGGTCCTCTCGGCGTAGTTCGCGTCCATGTGGAGCGGGTGGTGGTTCATGGTCAGGAGGCAGAAGAGGTGGTCGTCGTACTCGGTGACCGTCTTCCCGGGCCAGTGCTTGTAGACGGCACCGACCTCGAACTCTTCATACGTACGGCCGAACTGCATCTCTCCTACGCCTCCGGGGTGTCGAACGTGTTCGTACGGGTGTTCGCTGCCGGGGTCACGCGGCGACCTCCAGCGGCTCCAGCTTGTTGGCCCTGCGGATCTCGTCCACGATCCTGCCGATGATCTCGGTGATCCCGAAGTCCTTCGGCGTGAACACGGCCGCGACGCCGGACTCGACCAGCTTGGCCGCGTCCGCCGGCGGGATGATGCCGCCGGCGATGACCGGCACGTCGTCGACCCCGGCCCTGCGGAGCCGGTCCAGCACGTCCGGGACCAGCTCGGCGTGCGAGCCGGAGAGGATCGACAGGCCCACGCAGTGGACGTCCTCGGCGACCGCCGCCGACACGATCTGCTCGGGCGTCAGCCGGATGCCCTGGTAGACCACCTCGAAGCCGGCGTCCCGCGCCCGTACGGCTATCTGCTCGGCGCCGTTGGAGTGACCGTCCAGGCCCGGCTTGCCCACCAGCAGCCGCAGCTTGCCGGTGCCCAGCTCCTCGGCGGTCAGTGCCACCTTGCGGCGTACCGCGGCCAGCGGCGTGCCCGGCTCGGCGGTGACCGCCACGGGGGCGCTGCTCACGCCCGTCGGCGCGCGGAACTCGCCGAAGACGTCGCGCAGCGCCCAGGACCACTCGCCGGTGGTGACACCCGCCCGGGCGCACTCCAGGGTGGCCTCCATCAGGTTGCCCGTCCCTGCGGCCGCGGCCTTGAGGGCCTCCAGCGACCGCTGCGCCCGTACTTCGTCCCGGTTGTCGCGCCAGTCGTGGAGGGCGGCGACGACCCGTGCCTCGTTCTCCGGGTCGACGGTCATGATGGCGCCGTCCAGGTCGGAGGTGAGGGGGCTGGGCTCGGTGCCCTCGTAGCAGTTGACGCCGATGATCTTCTCCTGGCCGGACTCGATCCGCGCCCGGCGCTCGGCGTGCGAGGAGACCAGCTGCGACTTCAGGTAGCCGGACTCCACGGCGGCCATGGCGCCGCCCATCTCCTGGATGTGCTCGATCTCGGCCAGGGACCGGTCGACGAGTTCGGTGACCTTCGCCTCGACGACGTGGCTGCCGTCGAAGATGTCGCCGTACTCCAGCAGGTCGCTCTCGTGGGCCAGCACCTGCTGGATGCGCAGGGACCACTGCTGGTCCCAGGGGCGCGGCAGGCCGAGCGCCTCGTTCCAGGCCGGCAGCTGCACGGCGCGGGCCCGGGCGTCCTTGGAGAGCGTCACCGCCAGCATCTCCAGCACGATGCGCTGGACGTTGTTCTCCGGCTGGGCCTCGGTCAGGCCGAGCGAGTTGACCTGAACCCCGTACCGGAAGCGGCGCTGCTTGGCGTCCTCGATGCCGTAGCGCTCGCGGGTGATCTTGTCCCAGATGCGGGTGAAGGCCCGCATCTTGCACATCTCCTCGACGAAGCGCACGCCCGCGTTCACGAAGAAGGAGATGCGCGCGACGACGTCGCCCATCCGCTCCTGCGGCACCTGGCCGGAGTCGCGGACCGCGTCGAGGACCGCGATCGCGGTGGACATGGAGTACGCGATCTCCTGCACCGGCGTGGCACCGGCCTCCTGCAGGTGGTAGCTGCAGATGTTGATGGGGTTCCACTTGGGGATGTGGTTGACCGCGTACGCGATCATGTCCGTCGTCAGCCGGAGCGACGGGCCGGGCGGGAAGACGTACGTCCCGCGCGACAGGTACTCCTTGACGATGTCGTTCTGCGTCGTCCCCTGGAGCCTGGTGACGTCGGCGCCCTGCTCCTCGGCGACCACCTGGTAGAGCGCGAGCAGCCACATGGCGCTGGCGTTGATGGTCATCGAGGTGTTCATCTCCTCCAGGGGGATGTCCTGGAAGAGCCGGCGCATGTCGCCGAGGTGGGCGACCGGGACCCCGACCCGGCCCACCTCGCCGCGGGCCAGGATGTGGTCGGGGTCGTACCCGGTCTGCGTCGGGAGGTCGAACGCGACCGACAGCCCGGTCTGGCCCTTGGCGAGGTTGCGCCGGTACAGGGCGTTGGACGCCTCGGCGGTGGAGTGCCCCGCGTACGTCCGCATCAGCCACGGACGATCCTTCTGACGCTCGCTCATGCTCGTTCCCGTTCTCAGACGTTCCGGAAGCGGTTGATGGCGTCGAGGTGCTCGGCGCGCAGCTCCGCGTCGCGGACGCCGAGGCCCTCCTCGGGGGCGAGCGCGAGCACGCCGACCTTGCCCTGGTGCACGTTGCGGTGCACGTCGTGCGCTGCCTGGCCGGTCTCCTCCAGGCGGTACGTCTTCGACAGCGTGGGGTGGATCTTGCCCTTGGCGACGAGGCGGTTGGCCTCCCACGCCTCGCGGTAGTTCGCGAAGTGGGAGCCGACGATGCGCTTGAGCGACATCCACAGGTAGCGGTTGTCGTACTCGTGGTTGTAGCCCGAGGTCGACGCGCAGGTGACGATCGTGCCGCCCTTGCGGGTGACGTAGACCGAGGCGCCGAAGGTCTCACGGCCCGGGTGCTCGAAGACGATGTCGACGTCCTCGCCGTCGGTCAGCTCGCGGATGCGCTTGCCGAGGCGCTTCCACTCCTTCGGGTCCTGGGTGTGCTCGTCCTTCCAGAACCGGTAGTCCTCGGCGGTGCGGTCGATGATGGCCTCGGCGCCCATGCGGCGGCAGATCTCCGCCTTCTGCGGCGAGGAGACCACGCAGATCGGGTTGGCGCCGCCGGCCAGCGCGAACTGGGTGGCGTAGCTGCCCAGGCCGCCGCTGGCGCCCCAGATCAGGACGTTGTCGCCCTGCTTCATGCCGGCGCCGTTGCGGGAGACCAGCTGGCGGTAGGCGGTGGAGTTCACCAGGCCAGGGGCCGCGGCCTCCTCCCAGCTGAGGTGCCTGGGCTTGGGCATCAGCTGGTTGGACTTGACCAGCGCGATCTCCGCGAGGCCGCCGAAGTTGGTCTCGAAGCCCCAGATGCGCTGCTCGGGGTCGAGCATCGTGTCGTTGTGGCCGTCCGCGGACTCCAGTTCGACGGACAGGCAGTGCGCGACGACCTCGTCGCCCGGCTTCCAGAGGTTCACGCCGGGGCCGGTGCGCAGCACGACGCCCGCCAGGTCGGAGCCGATGACGTGGTAGGGCAGGTCGTGGCGCTTGGTGAGCGGGGAGAGCCTGCCGTACCGCTCGAGGAAACCGAACGTCGACACCGGCTCGAAGATCGACGTCCACACCGAGTTGTAGTTGACCGAGCTGGCCATGACGGCCACCAGGGCCTCGCCCGGGCCGAGCTCGGGCACGGGCACCTCGTCCAGGTGCAGCGACTTGCGCGGGTCCTTCGCGCGGCTGTCCACGCCCTCGAACATGCCGTCCTCGTCCTTGTGGACGGTGATGGCGCGGTACGACTCGGGAAGCGGCAGCGCGGCGAAGTCCGCGGCCGTGCTTTCGGACGCCATGATTGCGTCGAGGATGTCCTTCACGGTGATGCCTCCGGCGAAGCGCGACGTAGGGACGCTTGAGGGAACGTCGGGGGTTGCGGTGGGTGGTGCCGTCGGTTCGGCGGTGGTGCTGCTGTCCGTGGCGGTCGCACGGATGGAGCGGGGGCGCTTGGTGGCGCGGTGAATGCCTGTGACGCAGGCGTCCGGGCCTTTGGGGACAGACGGCGTGCGACGGATCCCAGCACGCCGCCCGCCCGGACAGTTCTCACGTTATGGCACCGCGTGCCACCCTGCAAGACACTGCGTGCCAACAATTTTTCTCAGATGGCACCACGGCTTCACGTTTGAGCAACACGCGAAAGCGCCCCCGGCGCGAGGGCCTGGGGGCGCTGGTGGGATGCCGGAGGCGCGGGAGGACGCCGGGGGCGCGAACGGGCGGCTACGCGCCCTTCAGGGCTTTTTCGATCGTCCGCATGACCTCGGCGGGCGAGGCGTCCGTACGGGCCACCGCGACGATGACCTCGCCCTGCTCGGAGGTCAGGACCGGGGCGGGGGCGGGGGCGGGGCGCCGGCCGATGCCGGTACCGAAGGTCTGCTTGATCACCTCGAAGGCGTGGTCGAGCTGGGCCTCGACGTCCCCCTTGCCGCCGGCGCGCAGCCAGCGCCGCAGCACGTGGTTGTGGGCGGCGACTACGGCGGACGCGGCGACCTCCGCCAGCAGCGGGTCGTCGTCCCCGTCGTGGTGGGCGCCCTCGTCGAAGTGGCCCAGCAGGTAGCGGGTGAACAGCCGCTCGTAGCGGGCCACCGAGGCGATCTCGCGCTCCCGCAGGATCGGGATCTCACGGGTCAGGCGGTAGCGCTCCACCGAGACCTCGGGGGCCTCGGCGTACATGCGCAGCACCTCGGTGATGCCACGGCACACCGTGTCGAGCGGGTGCTCGTGCGGTTCGGCGGAGTCCAGCACCTGCCCGACGCGCACGAGGGTGTCGTCGTGGTCGGGGAAGATCGCCTCTTCCTTGGAGCGGAAGTGCCGGAAGAACGTCCTGCGCGCGACCCCCGCGGCCGCGGCGATCTCGTCGACTGTGGTCGCCTCGTAGCCCTGGCTCGCGAACAGGTGCATCGCCGCGGCGGCCAGTTCCTGGCGGACACGATGGCGCTGGGCGGTGGTGGAGGACGCACGGGCGGGCTTCACGGGCTGGGGCATACCGCGAACGTACTGCATTCCCGCTGCACCGTGGGCCGGGCCCGGTTTCCGGAGGCGGTGGGGCGGCCCCAGGAGACCGCCCCAGCCACCGGGATCGTCCCGGCCGTCCCAGCCGCTGCCCGCGTAATCAGCGGCGGGCATACTCGCGGAAGCCGCGGCCGGTCTTGCGGCCGAGGCAGCCCGCGGACACCAGGTGCTCGAGCAGCGGCGCCGGCGCCAGGCCCGGGTCGCGGAACTCCTTGTGCAGCACCTGCTCGATCGCGAGCGAGACGTCCAGCCCGACGACGTCGAGCAGTTCGAAGGGCCCCATCGGGTAGCCCCCGCCGAGCTTCATCGCCGAGTCGATGTCCTCGACCGTCGCGTAGTGCTCCTGGACCATCTTCACGGCGTTGTTGAGGTACGGGAACAGCAGCGCGTTGACGATGAAGCCGGCCCGGTCGCCGCAGTCCACGGCGTGCTTCCTGATCCGGCCGCAGACCTCGTGGACGGTGGCGTGCACGTCCTCGGCGGTCAGCACGGTGCGGACCACCTCGACCAGCTTCATGGCGGGGGCCGGGTTGAAGAAGTGCATGCCGATCACGTCCCGCGGACGCGACGTCGCGGTGGCGACGGCCACCACCGGCAGCGAGGACGTCGTCGTGGCCAGCACCGCGCCCGGCTTGCAGACCTTGTCCAGGGTCGCGAAGAGCTGCTGCTTGACCGGCAGGTCCTCGGCGACCGCCTCGACGGCCAGGTCCACGTCCGCGAAGGCGTCCAGCGATCCGGCCGCGGTCACCCGCGCCACGGCGGCGTCGCGCTGCTCCTGGCTGAGCCGGCCCTTGGCCACCGACCGGTCCAGGGACTTGGCCAGCGCCGCGACCGCCTTGTCGGCCTTCTCCTGGCCGCGGGCGGCCAGCACGACCTCGTAACCGGCCTTGGCGAAGACCTCCGCGATGCCGGTGGCCATGGTGCCCGAGCCCGCGACGCCCACGCTGCGCACGGGGCGCCCGCCGGTGGCACCGGTGGCCTCGGCCGGCGTCTCGGCGTCCGGGACGACGCTCGCGCTGCCGGGGGCCTGGTAGGTGTAGAAGCCGCGTCCGGCCTTGCGGCCCTTGAGGCCGGCTGCGGAGAGCTGCTTCAGGATGGGCGCGGGGGCGTGCAGCCGGTCGCGCGAGGCCTCGTACATCGCCTCCAGGACGGTCTGCGCGGTGTCGATGCCGATCAGGTCCAGCAGGGCGAGCGGGCCCATGGGCAGGCCGCAGCCGAGCCGCATGGCGGCGTCGATGTCCTCGCGGGTGGCGTACCGGGCCTCGTACATGGCCGCGGCCTGGTTGAGGTAGCCGAAGAGCAGCCCGTCGGCGATGAAGCCCGGGCGGTCGCCGACCGCCACCGGCTCCTTGCCGAGCGAGCGGACCAGCTCGGTCACGGAGTCCGTGGTCTCGGGGGAGGTGAGCACGGTGGAGACCACCTCGACCAGCTTCATGGCCGGCGCGGGGGCGAAGAAGTGCAGACCGAGGACGCGGTCGGGGCGCGAGGTGTGCGAGGCCAGCTGGGTCACCGACAGCGCGTTGGTGCCGGTCGCCAGGACGGCGCCCGGCTTCAGGAGGGCGTCCAGGGCGGTGAGGACCTCGCGCTTGATCTCGAAGTGCTCGGTGACGACCTCGATGACCAGGTCGGCGTCGGCCGCCGCCTGGAGGTCGGAGAAGGTGCGGAAACGGGCCAGGACGTCGCCGCGCTCGGCCTCCGTGATCCGCTCGCGCTGCACGGCGCGGGCGGTGGAGGCCTCCAGGGCGGCGACGGCGCGGAGCGCGGCCGCGTCGTCGATCTCGATGCCGATCACTTCGTGACCGGCCCGGGCGACGACCTCGGCGATGCCGGTGCCCATGGTGCCGAGACCGATGACGGCGACGGTGGGGAAGGGTCGTGGACGGTCCATCGCGGAACTCCGAATGCTGAGGGTCCGCGCCGTGCGTCTCTGCTGCGCAGGCGCGGGGGCGGGAGAGTCGAGGAGCCGCGGGGGTGCGTACGCGTGTGTGGGCGTACCCGCGTGAGAACCGGCGAGCCCTGTCCCGGGGCTGCGCCGCGATGGTGCCGAACCGACAACGGCTGCACGCGGTGGCTGCGTCACCAGGCCGATGCGTGCGTTGGTTAGAGGGTAACCGGTGAGTAACCTCGGCGCCAGCCCTCGCGCCCATGTGATTTACGCCTCCTACAGATGAGCGCGCCATTAGGGTGGACGCACGGGGGAGAGGGGGGGCCGTGGAACGGGAGCACGGGGGCGCCGGTCACTCGGCGCGGCGCGCGGCCGAGCTGTACGGGGCCGTACGGTCGGGGGAGACGGACGTCGCGCGGCTGCGCGGGCGCGGGGAACCGCGCCGCGTCCTGGGACTGCTGGAGTTCGCCGGCCAGGGGCGGTGCGAGGAGCGCGGCGCCTATCTGAGGCGGCTCGCCGCCTCACCGGACGCCGCCGCCATGGTGCGGCCCTGGCTGGGGCCCACGGAAAGGGCAGTGCTCGATGCCGCCACCGGCTGCGCCCCCGGGGTGTCCGCATTGCTGGGCGACGTGGTCCACGAGGACAGGGCGCGCCGCGCCTATGCCCGGGAAGTGCTGGTGGCGCGGCGCTCCCTGGAGGCCGTCGGTCCGCTCTTCGAGGTCCTGGCCGGGCCGGAGCCGGACCGGGACCACTGGGATCCCGAGTTCGGGCACGACGACGGGGTGCAGAACCACATCAGCCGCCTCGTCACCGGCAGCGGACTGCACTTCTGGCGGTGGTTCCCCGGCTACCGAGGAACGCCGCCCGCACCCGTGTGCGTGCCCCTGCTGCTCCGATACGGCGGCCACCAGGTGCCCCGCGTCAGGGCGCTCGCCTTGACACTGCTCGGTCGTGCCGCGGATCCGGACCATCTCAGCGTGTTCGCCGCCGCCACCGGCGACCCGGACGGGGACACGCGCGAGGTGGCCCTCGTGACGCTCGGCAGGCTGGACCATCCGGCGGCGAGGGACATACTGGCCGATGTCCTGACCGAGCCCTCGCGCTCCCTGACCGACCGGGAGATCGCCGCCGTCATGCTCGGCCGGGCAGGCGACCCGAGGGCCTTCGAGGCGCTGGTCCTGCTCCTGAACCATCGCGACAGCATCCGCAACGTCTTGGCGGCCGAAGCCCTCGCCCGGCTCGGCGACCCGCGGACCGCCCGTGCCGCCGCCGCACTCGCCACCAACCGGCTGCGGATCGGCTACGCGCTGGCCGCCGTGCATCTGCTGGGGCGGTTGCGGGCGCCGGAGTCGCTGCCCGCGCTGACGTCCACCCTCACATGGCTCATGGACGAGGGGCGGACGGGCTACCAGGCGGCCGCGGGCTGCGTCGAGGAACTGGGACGGCTGGCGGACGTGCGGGCGGTGCCCGTCCTGACCCGGGCCGTCGCGGATCCCCGCCTGCGCGCCGCGGCGGTGGACTCCCTCGGCCGGATCGGCGGCCCGCAGGTACTGGAGACGCTGCTCGGCGTCGCCTCCGACGAGGACGCGGAGGTGCGCGCGGCCGCGGCGCGCGGACTGGCCCGCTACGAGGACGAGCCCCGCGCGACCGCCGCCCTCGTGGGGCTGTGCGCGCCGCCGTACCCCAGGCGGATCGTGCGCGCCCTGGTGCGGTCGGGCGATCCGGTGGCCGCGGCGGTGCTGGCTGCGGCGCGGGAGGAGGCACCGAGTGCCACGACGCGCCGTCTCGCCGGGCGCTTCAGACCAGATCCGTCGCGTACCGCAGCTCCTTGAGCGGGACGCCGTCGTACATCTCGATCTGGTCGGTGCCGTCCGGCGCGAGACCGGACCGTTCGTAGAAGCGCAGCGCCCGCGCGTTGTCCGCGAGGACCCACAGGCGCAGGCGCCGGAAGCCGCGTTCACCGGCGCGGGCCCGTACGGCGTCCATGAGCGCGCGGCCCGCGCCCCGGCCGATCCGGTCGGGTCGTACGTAGATCGCGTACAGCTCGCCGACCTCGGCGTCGTCCGGCTCACCCCGGTAGGGGCCGAGCGAGGCCCAGCCCGTCACCTCGTCGCCGTCCGTGGCGACCAGGGTGTCCACCCGGGTGCCGCCCGCGTCGAACCACTCCCTGCGACGCTCCGCGTCCGCCCCGATGTCCATCGCTTCGAGGTACGCCTGCGGCACGATCCCCGCGTAGGCCGCCTGCCATCCCCGTACGCGGATCGCCGCCACGGCGTCGATGTCGTCGCGGGTCATCACCCTCACAACCGTCATGCCGCGACGTTAAGGGGGGCGGAGCCCGGTGGGCACCCGCTTTTCGTGAGCTCAGATCAGGGTCAGTTGCGTCGGCGGGGCCGGCTGGGCGGGCTCGGGTGCGGCGGGCGGCCCGGGGGTGTCCTCCTCGGGCGCGGAAATCCGGCGCGCGGTCCCGGAGCGGCTGGGCCCGATCCCGAACTCGGCGGCGAACTCGTGCACTTGGCGGGTGATGCGCCGCTGGTACCAGGTGGGCGCGTAGGCGCCGTCCGCGTAGAGCGCCTTGTAGCGGGAGATCAGCCGCGGGTGGTGCACCGAGAGCCAGGCCATGAACCACTCCCTCGCCCCGGGGCGCAGGTGCAGCACCAGCGGCGTGACGGACGTGGCGCCGGTCCCGGCGATCGCGCGGACCGTCTCGCGCAACTGCTCCGGGGAGTCGCTGAGGTACGGCAGCACCGGCGCCATCAGGACGCCCGAGGGGATGCCGTGCTCATTGAGCGTGCGGCAGACCTCCAGGCGCTTCGCCGGCGACGGCGTGCCCGGTTCCACGGTGCGCCACAGGTCCCGGTCGGTGAAGCCGACGGAGACCGCGGTCGAGACGTCGGTGACCCGGGACGCCTGCACCAGGAGGTCCAGGTCGCGCAGGATCAGCGACCCCTTGGTGAGGATCGAGAAGGGATTGGCGTGGTCGCGCAGCGCGGCCAGGATGCCGGGCATGAGCCGGTAGCGGCCTTCCGCGCGCTGGTAGCAGTCGACGTTGGTGCCCATCGCGATGTGCTCGCCCTGCCAGCGGGGCGAGGCGAGCTCGCGGCGCAGTAGCTCGGGCGCGTTGACCTTCACGACGATCTGGGAGTCGAAGTCGAGGCCGCTGTCGAGGTCCAGGTAGGTGTGCGTCTTGCGTGCGAAGCAGTACACACAGGCGTGACTGCAGCCGCGGTAGGGGTTGATCGTCCACTCGAACGGCATCCGGGACGCGCCGGGCACGCGGTTGACGATCGTGCGGGCGCGCACCTCGTGGAAGGTGATCCCGCGGAACTCGGGGGTGTCGAACGTACGGGTCACGGCGTCCACGCCGAAGAGCGCGGGTGTGGTCGCCGCCGTGTCGCGGCTCAGGTTGTCCCACCTCATGCCGCCTCCTTCGTTGCTCTCCTCCCGAGAATAGAACATCTGAACGAATAACGTCGAGGGGGGATCCGGGGGATTCCCGGGGCATCTGTGCGTGACCGCGTGTGACGCAGGGCCCCGGGCGGGCCGTAGGCGCCGCCCGGGGCCCTGCCGGGGCCGTCCACCGTCACTGCGGCCGCAGGCTCAGGACGAGGTCGCGCGGCAGGCCGTGGGTGTCGTGGAGGTAGTGGAAGTCCTCCTCGTCCAGCGGGCCCCGGAAGCGGGGGCGGGCCAGCACCTGCCGGCCGCGCTCCAGGAGCCGCCCGAACCGGCGCTCCTCCTCGAGCAGCACCCGGCGCGGCTCGTCCGGGTCCACGCCCTGGTGGAAGTGGTCCAGGGTGTGCCGGACCAGTTCCTGCGGCAGATCGCCGAGGCCACGGCACGGGTCGTCCTGCCACAAGGTGGTGAGGACCCGCCGCACCAGCCGGCGCAGCACGTACCCGCGGCCGGTGTTGGACGGGCGCACCCCGTCACCGATCACCACCACGGCTGAGCGCAGGTGGTCGCAGACCAGGCGCAGCGACGGTTCGTCCAGTGGCCACAGGGACGGTACGAGACTGCGCCAGGGGGTGAAGACGTCGCACTCGAACACCGACGTGCGGCCCTGCAGCAGCGAGGCCAGGCGTTCCAGGCCGAGTCCGGTGTCGACGTTGCGCTGGGGGAGCGGCACGAGCGAGCCGTCCCCGAGCCGGCGGTGGCGCATCATCACGTGGTTCCAGACCTCGACCCAGCGGTCGTCGCGGGTGGGCGTGGACCGCGGCGGGGTGTCGCCGGTCCACAGGAAGATCTCCGAGTCGGGGCCGCACGGGCCGGTCGGCCCGTTGGACCACCAGTTGTCCTCGACGGTGAGCTCCACCGGGACCCCGTGCTTCTCCCACAGCTCCAGGGAGCCGGTGTCCGGACCCGTGCGGTCGTCGCCACCGAAAACCGTGACGTGCAGCCGCCCCGGGTCGATGCCGAAGCCCTCTGTGAGCAGTCCGTAGCCCCAGTCGAGGCTCTGCGGGCCCTCGTAGTCGCCGAGCGACCAGGTGCCGAGCATCTCGAAGACCGTCAGATGGGTGGGATCGCCGACCTCTTCCAGGTCGGTGGTGCGCAGACAGCGCTGCACGTTGACCAGCCGGCTGCCGAGCGGGTGCGGGCGCCCCTCCAGGTACGGGGTCAGCGGATGCATGCCCGAGGTCGTGAACAGCACCGGGTCACCGGGCGGCGGCAGCAGCGTCGATCCGGTGATCCTGCGGTGGCCCCGGTCCTCGAAGTACTCGACGAACGTGCGGACGATCTCTTCGGTGTTCATGGGGGGGGTGGCTCCTTCGCATGGAGGGCGGGGAGGCACCGGAGAACGGGTCCGCTCGATCACCGGAATCGCGGCGGGGCGCCACGAGACCACCGGCGGGCCGTTCCCGGTCGCCGGTGATGAGGAAGGGGGTGCGTCAGGCGGCGGCAACCGGCGAGCTGGTCGCTCGCGCGGTCGCGGTGATGCTGTTGCCCGTGACGTTCATGGAGCCGACGATAACGTGCCACGGCCGGCGGGGCACGTGATTTCCCGCCGGGCGGCGGCCGGGCCCCGTGGGCCGTCGTACGGAGGTGCCCCTCCGGGAGGGCGGCCCGATTTCGCGGGCACGCGGCCGTGGTGATTGGCTTGTCGGCGACGGCACACGGATCGACGGAGGACGGCGCATGGCACAGGTCGAGGCCACCACTCAGCGCGAGATCGCGGCGAGCCCGGAGAGCGTCTTCGCGGCGCTCGCCGACTACGCGGGCACCCGGCAGCGACTGCTTCCCGAGCAGTACAGCGAGTACGAGGTGCGCGAGGGCGGCAGCGGCGCGGGCACCTTGGTGCACTGGAAGCTGCAGGCGACCGAGAAGCGCGTGCGGGACTGCCTCCTCGCGGTGACCGAGCCGACCCCGGGGCAGCTGGTCGAGAGCGACCGCAACTCCACCATGGTCACCACCTGGACGGTCACCCCGGCCGGCGAGGGCCGCGCCAAGGCGGTCGTCACCAGCACGTGGACCGGCGCCGGCGGCATCGGCGGCTTCTTCGAGCGCACCTTCGCTCCCAAGGGCCTGAACCGCATCCATGACGCGGTGCTCGCGCGCCTCGCCGCGGAGACCGAGAAGTAGCAGGCGGCACAAGGGAGGCGGCCGGGGCCGGGTGACGCCCGGTCACCTCCCTTGACGCGCCGCACGGGCATGGTCACCACCTGGACGGTCACCCCGGCCGGCGAGGGCCGCGCCAAGGCGGTCGTCACCAGCACGTGGACCGGCGCCGGCGGCATCGGCGGCTTC